>NZ_AQOI01000701.1:0-2486 GCF_000364665.1 Xanthomonas sp. SHU 199 | reverse complement strand
CCCCAGCCTGTATCCGGCGCTGGCCGCCGCGCCGGAGCAACGGCGCGCGCAGATGCGCGCGGCGGCCGCGCGGGTGCAGGCATTGGGCGAACGCAGCGGCCGCCCGGTGTGGGTGGCCGAGCTGGGCCTGCGCTCGGCGCACGGCAGCCTGGCGGCGCCCTGGGAAAGCCCGGAGCAACGCACGGCCGAGGTCGACACCGCGTTGCAGGCGCAGGTGCTGCGCGAGTGGCGCGAGGTACTCGACGCGCAGCCGCGCATCGCCGGCATCGCGCTGTGGTGCTGGTACACCGATCCGGACGCCGGCGGTGCGCGCGACAGCGATTTCACCGTGCAGCACAAGCCGGCGCAGGCGGTGCTGAAGCGGTGAGTTGCGCGCGTGTATCGCGACGCCTGCGATTGGCCACCACGGGGCCGCAACGCACTGAGCGCATAATCGGCGGATGATCATCGACTCGCTGCTGGACACCGACCTCTACAAGTTCACCATGATGCAGGCGGTGCTGCATCAGCATCCCGGCGCGCAGGTGGAGTACCGCTTCAAGTGCCGCACCCCCGACATCGACCTGGCGCAGTACCTGCCGCAGATCTCGGCGGAGATCGACGCGCTGTGCGCGCTGCGCTTCCGCGAGGACGAGCTGGACTACCTGCGCACGATGCGCTTCATCAAGCCGGACTTCGTCGATTTCCTGGCGCTGTTCCACCTGGACCGCAAGTACCTGCAACTGCAGGCCTCGGCCAGCGTGCCCGGGGAGATCGAGCTGCATATCCGTGGGCCGTGGCTGCATACCATCCTGTTCGAGGTGCCGCTGCTGGCGATCGTCAATGAGGTGTGGTTCCGCAACGCCGGCGGCGCCGACCATGCCGAAGGCCTGCGCCGCCTGCAGGCCAAGATCGCGCTGCTGCGCGACACCCCGGGCTACGACAACTGCGCCATCGCCGACTACGGCACCCGCCGCCGCTATTCGCGCGCCTGGCATGGCGAACTGCTGCCGGTGCTGCAGCAGACCCTCGGCAAGCAGTTCGTCGGCACCAGCAACGTGTACTTCGCCCGCCGCTACGGACTGACCCCGCTGGGCACGATGGCGCACGAATACCTGCAGGCGTTCCAGGCGCTGGGGCCGCGGCTGCGCGATTCGCAGGCGGCGGCGCTGGAATCGTGGGCGCGCGAGTACCGTGGCGATCTCGGCATCGCGCTGTCGGACGTGGTCGGCCTGGATGCGTTCCTGCGCGATTTCGACCTGTACTTCTGCAAGCTCTTCGACGGCATGCGCCACGATTCCGGCGATCCGTTCGAATGGGGCGAGCGGGTGCTGGCGCATCTGCAGCGGCATCGGGTGGATCCGCGCAGCAAGATCCTGGTGTTCAGCGATGGCCTGGACATCGACAAGGTGATGCGGCTGTACGCGCATTTCCGCGATCGCTGCATGCTGGCGTTCGGCGTCGGCACGCACCTGACCAACGATCTGGGCCTGGTGCCGCTGCAGATCGTGATCAAGATGGTCCGCTGCAACGGCCAGCCGGTGGCCAAGCTCAGCGACTCGCCCGGCAAGACCCTGTGCGACGATCCGGCCTATCTGGCCTACCTGCGGCAGGTGTTCCAGGTGCCGGCCGAGGAGCGGCACTGAGCCTGGGCGGCCCTGCCGGTGCCGACCCAGCGCCGGTCCCGGAGCGGGCGGGCAGGGGTCGCAGTTCGGCGCATCAGGGCTTTGCGGTGAAGAAAGAGTGAGATACACTGCGCCACAAAGTGAGAACTGTGTCGCATTAGTGACGGCCGGCGATGGTCGGCCCGGGGCGCCACACCCGCTACGCCGTTGTCGTTCCGTCCCTGCCCAGAGACTTCCTCGATGAGCGCTCACGCGTTGCAGACCCATTACCGCACCCACGCCTGTTCGCGGCAGTGGCGCGGCTTTCTGCGCGCGCTCGCCGAGGAGTTCGCCGCGGAGCTGGGCGCCGAGGACCTGGCCCTGCTGATGGCGCGCATCGGCCGCCGCTTCGCCGCCGAACACCAGGTCGGCGCCTGCACCACCCTGCAGGAGCTGGAGGACGCGGTGAACCGCGTCTGGGACCGGCTGGAGTGGGGCTATGCGCGCTTCGAGGAGCACGCCGACCGCGTCGAGCTGCTGCACGCCGGCTCGCCGCTGCACATCGGCCTGGCCGGGCAGGCCGGCGGTGCCGACGGCTTCCTGGAAGGGGTGTATCAGGCATGGTTCATGCAGGTGGGGATGTCGGCCGGCCTGGGCGTGCGTGCGTTGTCGTCCGGACACGAAGACCTGCGCCGCTTCGTGCTGGCCAGGGCCGGCTGAGCGCGGCGGTAGCGACCGACTATTTTCAGATCGTCATGAGGGGCGTCATGTCCAAGAAGTCCAAGCAAACGGGTGCCGAAACCGGCGACGACGTCTCCAGCCTGTTCGCCAAGCTCGGCAGCAGTGGCGCCACCGCCTACCAGGATTTTTCCGCCGACCGGCTCAGCGCCGCGGAGCCGGCCG
>NZ_AQOI01000700.1:0-559 GCF_000364665.1 Xanthomonas sp. SHU 199 | reverse complement strand
CAGCGTCGGCGCGGCGCCGCCGGCGCCGGGGCGCAACCGCGTCCATAGCGTGCGGCCGGCACTGCAGGCCTCGTCCAGCCAGGCCGGGCGGTAGTCGCGCACCCGCGCCGGCAACAGTTCCGCCTCCCACAGCGGCGCCGCGGCCTCCACGCCCTCCAGTTGCGCCAGCACCGCGGCCAGCGCTTCGGCGCCCTCCACCTGGCCCTGTGCGTCCAGATGCTGCCAACGGAACAGGAAGCGCGCGTAGTCGCGCGGCGCCACCGGCTCGATCTCGCGGCGCAGGCGGCCAAGGGTGTAGCGGTGGATGCGTGCCAGCAGGTGCCGCTCGCACCACTCCTCGGCATCGGCGTCGGCACTGAACCGACCACCGAGCACATAGCCGTCCTGCTGCAGCGCAAGCAGCCCGGCCTGCACCTCGCGCAGCGGCAGGTGCAGCGGCGCGGCCAGCGTGGCCGCAGTGACCGGCCCCAGGCCTGCCAGCCGGCAGCGCAGCAACTCGCGCAGCGCGCTGTCGCGGTCCCAGTCGGCCACCGCGTAGCCCTCGGGACTGGCGATGGCC
>NZ_AQOI01000699.1:0-309 GCF_000364665.1 Xanthomonas sp. SHU 199 | reverse complement strand
GCCGTCGGCCTGGCCGATGGCGTGGCCGCGCGCCAGCAGCAGGGTCTGCAATTCGCGCCGCTCGGGGCGGCCCAGGCCGGGGTCGTCGGTCGGCCAGGCCGCGACCAGCCCGGGCTTGCCGCGCAGCCGGTCGGACAGCAGCGCGATCGCCAGCGCATAGCTTTCGGCGGCGTTGTAGGCGTAGATCGCGTCGTAGTTGCGGAACACCAGGAACGCCGGGCCGTGCACGCCGGCCGGGATCAGCACCGCTGCCGGCGTCTGCGCGGCCAGCGCCGGCAGCGCGCCGCCGTCGGCGGCGGTGAGGCCACA
>NZ_AQOI01000698.1:0-385 GCF_000364665.1 Xanthomonas sp. SHU 199 | reverse complement strand
CGAGGCGCTCGGCCGCCGCGACATTTTGTCGCAGGTGCTGCGCTTGGATCCGGCCCTGCCACTGGGCTATCCGCGCGACCTGGACCTGTTGCCGAACACGCTGCCGCCCGAGCGCCACTTGGGTTACGCGGTGCAATGGTTCGGCCTGGCGCTGGCGGTGCTGGTCACCGCGGCGCTGCTCAGCTGGCGCGCGCGCAGGGGACGGGGCGGGCGCTGAGCGCGCGCGCATGAGAAAATCCCCGGCATGAATGCTCCCACCCCGGCCCCGCGCCCGGCGGCCGCACGCGGCCGCTGGCCGCTGATCGTGTTGTTCGTCCTGTTCTTCGGCTCGATGCTGGTCGCCGGCGCGTTGCGCTTTTCCGGCTGGCAGCCGGCCGCCAGCCGC
>NZ_AQOI01000697.1:0-520 GCF_000364665.1 Xanthomonas sp. SHU 199 | reverse complement strand
TGCGCCGCCATCCGCGCACGCTGCGACGACTGCTCGATGCCGCTGCGGGCGCGATCCAGCGGAACCCCGGCGTCCAGGCGGCCTGCGCCCATGCCGTTGCCACCGAGGCTGCCGCCCCCCAGGCCGCCCAGGGTGCCGTTGACCGCACCGCCCACGCTGCCCGCACCGCCCAGCAACTGCGCGCCGGCCACGCCCGGGATCAGCGCCACCGACGCCACCAGCACCGCGCTCGCCAACAGAGTCTTGCCGTTCATCGCATTCTCCTCGTGTCGCCGCAGGCCATCTGCGGCTCTCATATCTCCCTACGAATCGAGCGACGCAGAACATCCCGTGCAGGCGGGACGCAGACAGAATGCGTTCAGCCGCCCGGCGCGCGCTGCAGCGGCAGGTCCGCGCCGAGCAGCCCGGCGCCGTACACCGGATCGGTGCCGGGCGCACCGAGATCGCGCGCCTGCGCCTGCAACTGCGTGCGCACCTGCGCGGCCGCCTGCGGATTCGGCTGCGACAGTGCCTGCGCCGC
>NZ_AQOI01000696.1:0-2260 GCF_000364665.1 Xanthomonas sp. SHU 199 | reverse complement strand
CCTGTCATCGCAGGTGCATGACAGTTGACTCCTACAGGACACTTTCCGTCGTGGAGAGGTGTCCTCGCGGCACACAGCTGCGCGTGGCGCTCGACCAGTCGCGCCGTGCCGACGGCGCGTTCCAGTGTCCGCGCGTACCGCGCTCCCGCCAGCGACCGTCGCACATTCCGCAACTCTCAGTGACGGCACCACGCGTCGCGGCAAGTGCCCTGCGCGACGCGTTCCGCCAGCGGCCGGCGCTAGAACCGGTAGGTCAGCGCCAGGGCGGTGTTGCGGGGCGCGCCATAGTAGCCCTGCGCCCAGTACAGGCTGTTGATGTACTTGCGGTCGGTGACGTTGTAGACGTTGAGGGTGGCGCTGAACTGCGGGGTGATGGCGTACTGCGCCATCAGCCCCAGCAGCGCATAGCTGCCCTGGCGGGTGTAGATGGGATTGCCGGCGGTGTCCACGGCCTCCTGGTCGCGGACGATGGCGTCCTGCCAGGTCAGGGTCGCGCCCAGCTGCAGCGCCTCCCATTGCGGCACGGTGTAGGTGGTGGCCAGCTTGAAGGTGCGGCGCGGCACGTAGGTGCGCACGTTGCGCCCGTCGTCGCCCTTGATGCCCAGTTGGGTATAACCGGCGTTGAGCTGCCAGTGCGCGCCGATCCGGCCGGCGACGTCGAACTCGTAGCCGGTGGAGGTGGCGTCGATCGGCCGGTACGTCTGCAGCGTGCCGACGAAGACATCGGCTTCGGCGGTGTTGTCCTGCTTGGCGCGAAACAGGGCGAAGGAGGCGTTGACGCGCTGCTGCAACCACTGGCCCTTGATGCCGAGCTCGGCGTTGCTGCCGGTGATCGGGTCGAGCACGCGCAGGTTGCGGTCCAGTTCGGTCTGCGGGTTGAAGATCTCCGCATAGCTGGCGTACAGCGCGTAGTTCGGGGCGAAGCTGTAGACCGCACCGACGAACGGGGTGGTCCTGCTGTCGTCGTAGGCATGCTGCACGCCGTAGTTCTGGCCGCGGCTCTCGATCCCGGTGTGGTTGACGCCGGTGATCAGCTTCAGCGTCTCGCCCAGGTTCCAGCGCGCGGTGGCGTAGGCGGTGCGGCGGATGATGTCGAACTGGGCGCCGTCGGAGAACGCGTCGAAACGCGGCTTGGGATAGGCGCCGTTCCAGTCCTGCAGGGGCGGCAGCGGCGTGCCGATGTCGTTGCCGTACCAGGACACCTGGTCGGCCTCCACGCGGCCCCACTGCACGCCCACCACCAGTTCGTGCTCGCGCCCGCCGAGCGCGAACGGTCCGCTTGCGGACACGTTGGCGTACTTCTGGGTTTCGCTGCTGCCGTACTGCGAGGGGTAGGAGAACAGGCCCAGGCCGGTGTCGCGATCGGGAGTGCCGTAGACGTAGAACAGCTGGGCATCGTTGTCGAGCCTGCGGTAGTTCAGTGCCAGCGTGAGCCGCCAGTCCGCGCCCAGGTCCTGCCGCAGTTCCAGGAACCCGCGCTTGTCTTCGGTGGTCCAGTACGACCAGTCGGCCGAAGTGCTGGTGGACCGCGCGAAATCCGTGGCACTGCCATCGCTGTAGTACAGCGGCAGTGCGCCCCACATGCCACCGGTGGCGTCGTTCTTTTGATCGCTGGCGCCCACGCTCAGGCGGGTGCGATCGCTCAGATCGGCCTCGACGATGCCATAGACGCTGTGCTTGTTCAGCGCATAGCGGTCCAGGTAGCTGTCGCCGTCCTGGCCGGCGGCGACCACCCGCCCGCGCACGCTGCCGCTGGCGTTGAGCGGGCCGGACAGGTCCGCGTCCAGCCGCCGCGTGTCCCAGCTGCCCACCGTCACTCCGGCGCTGCCCTGCAGGTCCTCGGTGGGCCGCTTGCGCACGAAGTTGATCGTGGCCGACGGATTGCCGGTCGAGGACATCAGCCCATTGGCGCCGCGCAACACCTCCACCCGCTCGTACATCGCGGTGTCCAGGTCGCCCTCGGCGCCGCCATTGGTGAACGGCAGGCCGAGGCCGTCGACCTGGAAGGTGACGACGTCGAAACCGCGTGCGCTGTAGTAGGTGCGATCGGTCTCGATCTTCTCGACGTTGATGCCGGTGGCCAGCGCCAGCACATCGTTGGCGTTGCGCAGGCCGAAGTCGTCCATCTGCTCGCGGCCGATGCTGCTCACCGACTGCGGCGTCTCCAGCGGGCTTAACACCAAGCCGGTGCTGGCGGCGCTGGGCGGCGGGGTATAGCCGTCCTTGCGCTGCGCGACCACGTCCAGCTTCTCCAGTTGCG
>NZ_AQOI01000695.1:0-445 GCF_000364665.1 Xanthomonas sp. SHU 199 | reverse complement strand
CCGCCCGCCACGGCCTCGGCGGCGCCGGCCGCGGCCGGCAGCAGCAGTGCGGCGATGACCAGGCACAGCGCGTGGCGCGTGGTGGCGGAGGAGGGCGGCGCAGCGGGTCGGAGCGAACGGGCGGGGAGGTTCATCGGTGGGGTCTATAGAATGGGCGGAAGGCAACGCCGTCGTCGCGCCAGAGGCTGTCGCAGCGGCACGCGTGCTGGGACAGTCCGGTCGTCGAGTGGCGAATGCGAACTATTCTCAATAATTGACGGAGAAAGATCAATTCATGGCCGGATTCGCCCCGTTCCCGCACCCGCCTGCCGCCGCCATCGACGTTCCAGCCGCCAGCGCGGTGGCGGCATGAGCGCCGCCGTCCCGCCGTTCGTCGTCGCCATCCCGGCCCGCTACGCCGCCTCGCGGCTGCCGGGCAAGCCCTTGCGTGCGCTCGGCGGCGAGC
>NZ_AQOI01000694.1:0-5390 GCF_000364665.1 Xanthomonas sp. SHU 199 | reverse complement strand
TTCATACCCTATTTGGGACAATGGTGCGCACCAACCTCGATCTGAATGCCGTCCGCGTCTATGTGGCCGTCGTCGACGCGCAGAGCTTTTCCGGGGCTGGGCGCCTGCTGGCCTTGCCGTCGTCCAACGTCAGCCGTCATGTCGCGGCACTGGAGCGCAGGCTGGGCGTGCGCTTGCTGGAACGCAGCACGCGCCATCTGCGCATGACGGAAGCCGGGAGGCTGGTTTATGCGCGTGCCAAGCCGCTCCTCGACGCTTTGCTGTCCACAGAGGAGGAACTCGGCGCAGTACAAGGCGAATTGAAGGGGCCTCTCAGGATGTGCATGCCCAACGAAGCGCCCAGGTTGCTCGCGCCGATCCTCGCGGAATTCTGCAGTCTTCATCCTGGCATCGAGTTGGAATGCGACACGCGCCTCACCGGACTGGAAGTGCTACGGGAAGACATGGACCTCTCCATCGTCTTCCACCGCGGGCGTCAGGATGACAGTGCGTTCATCACCCGCGAACTGGCGACCTTGCCCAGCATCGTGGTCGCGTCCCCCACGCTCCTGGCCCAGACCGGAATGCCCCGCCACGTGCGCGAACTCAAGTCCTTGCCTTGCATCACCACCGTGAGCGCCCTCAAGGGGCAGCCCTGGCAGTTTCTCGATCCTGCGGGCGAGATCGTGAAGGTACCGGTGCGCAGCCGCTATCGCGTCAACAGCGGGGAACTCGCGGTGGCGGGCGCGCGTCAAGGTCTCGGCTTTGCGATCGTCGCGGCCTATCCTTGCCAGGAAGATCTTGCCGCAGGCAGGTTGCAGGAAGTGCCGCTGGATCTACGCCCTGCCCCGCTGCAATTGCTTGGCGCCTACAGTCACCGTCATTCGGTCACTGCGCGGGTTCGGGCGTTGCTGGAGTTCATCCAGGTGCGATTGCAGGGATTCGCGGGCAAGTCAACGTAAGGCACAACGCAACAACGTGGCCTGGAAACCTCCCTAATCAGCTACTCCGCGAACTTCTGTCTTGGCCAACTCCTGCCGTTCGCAGCCGTTAGCTTCCGCCGTGCAAAAGCACGCGCGCGCACTCAGCGACAGGATTCCGGCAACTTCTCCAGCAAGCCCGCCACCACAGGCGTCAGCCGTTTCGCGACCTCCGGCGGAATCGCCTCACCTGCCCCCTGCCCGCCTTCGCTACGGGCTTGTTCGCAGGCTTTGACGATCCGCGGGCGCATGCCGGACCACAGCGCTCTGCACTGCCAGCCATCCCGGCCCAGTGGCAACACCGCATAGGCGATCGACTGGCATTCCTGTGCCGCGCGGGCGCCTAGCGATTGGCCGGAGTACTCGTGCGGCACGGTGTCCAGCGTGGGTTGGTAGTAGCTGTCGGGGAACGCGGCCGCGTAGCGTTCCGGGTCCAGTTGCAGCGGCAGGCCGGTCGCCGTCAGGTCGAGCGCGCGGTCGCAGGGCGCAGCGGCGGCGATGCGCTGGATCGCTTGGTAGATCGGATGGTCCAGGTCGGGTTCGCGCGTCGTCACCTCGGATGTTGCGACCAGTATCGGCAGGCGGGCGCGGTTGGCCATCTTGGCCAATTCACCAGAATGGGCCGGTGCGCAGCGTTCGCGGATGCTGGCCGCAATCAGGAATGTGGCGTCGCGCGCGAATGCATCGTCGCTGTGCAGCAGTGTGGTGATGCGCTTGTCGGCGGCATCTTCGGACAATGGCGCGACATGAAATGCGGGCACCGTTGGCGGGTGGATCGCGGTGGTCGCAGCAGCACGCGGTGTCGGTGCCACATCCCCGTGCGTGCGCAATGCCAACAGCACGCCGCCGGCAACGACGACCCCACAGGCGGCGATCGCGATCGCCAAACGCATCGGCGACTTCAGGCGCATCGGACCGCGCCCTCAGCCCTGCACCGGGGTGAGCGTGGCGTCCTCCGCCTCGTAGGTGGCATTGGCGATATCGGCCTTGAAGTCGGCCAGATGCAGCCGCCCCTGCAGGTGGAATGGGTCCCACAGCTGCGGTACCTCGATCGGGGTGCGCAGCACCACGTGCAGGATCTGGTTCGGGGGCGGCGGTGGTACGTGGATGCAGGCGCCATAGAACGGCACGAACAGCAGTTCGCTGACCTTGCCCTGGTCGTCGCTTTCCAGCGGCACCACGTAGCCGTCCAGGGCGAAGCGTTTGCCTTCCAGGCCCTTCACCACTTGCGATGAACCGAACTGCGCGGCGCGCTGGGTGCCGGAATGGTCGATCGGCATGCCATTGACCACCGAGGGGCCATCGTCGACCGGCGCCGCCTGATCCAGCACCGCGGCGTCGCCCCGCCACGCGGTGCCGATCCGCGGCGGCGGACGCTGGTAGATGTCGTTCGCCGGCGCCAGTTGTTCCCAGCGTTCCACTATGTCCGGGACAGCGTCGGCGGCTGCGGTTGTGTGCTTTGCTGCCGGTGATGGTGTCGGCGTGGCGTCCGGCTGCTTCCCGCCATCACCGTGGCAGCCCGCCAGCAGGCACAGCACCACAACCGGCAGGAAATGACGATCAGCCTTTTTCATAGGGATGCAGGTGCGCCTGCTCCATCGTGTAGGCGGTGCCGGCGAGTTCGCCGTGGAGGGTTTCCGCGCGCAGTTGGCCGGTCAGGTAGAACGGGCTGTACATGTCGGGCGGGTCGATCGGGGTGTCCAGGCGCACATGCACGATCTGGTTCGGCGGCGGTGGCGGCACGTGGATGCAGGCGCCGTAGTACGGCACGAACAGGAACTCGCGCACGCGGCCGGCGTCGTCGCTGTCCAGCGGCACCACGTAGCCCGGCAGGCGCACCTTGCGCGCCAGCACGGCGGCCACGGTGTTGTAGGTGCCGGTCTGCGGCATCGCACGCTTGCCGGTGTGGTTGACCGGTGCTTCGTCACTGTTTTCCAGCGCCTTCAGCTCGGCCGGCGGCAGCATCGCGCTCCAGTCCAGCTCGCGATAGCCGTCGGCATCGGGCTCGCCCAGCGGCGGATTGACCGCGGCGTCGTTGGCCGGTGCTGGCTGCGCCGCCGCTGTCGCCTGCGCTTTTTCCGGGATGGGCGGTTGTTGCTGGCGGCCGCAGCCGCACAGCAGTGCGAGCGCCAGCAAGGGAAGGTTCCAGCGGGTCATGCTCACAACTCCGGCGACAGGCCATCGGCCAGGGTGCGGCGATAGGCCAGCAGGGCCGGCACGATGCCGGCGAGCACGCCGGCCAGCAGCACGCAGCCGAGCCAGCCCCACTCCGCCGCACTGGGCGCGACACGGTTGATCGCCAGGCCGAAATGATCGAGCACCCAGCCGCGCGCCAGCCAGCTGGCCGCGGTCACCGCCAGCAGCGCCAGTGTGCACGACACCACGGTGACCAGGCCGGCCTCGAACAGCAGCAGCCAGGCGATGTCGCGCGGCCGTGCGCCGACCGCGCGCAGGATCGCCATCTCGCGCCGGCGCTCCTGCAGCGTGGCCACCAGCAGCGCGACCATCGACACCAGGCCGAGCAGCACCACCAGCGAGGCGATCATGCGCAAGGCGCCTTCGGCCGTGCCCAGCGTGCCCCACAGCTGCTGCAGGGTGACGCCGGGCATGATCGCCAGCATCGCTTCCTCCGGGTACTCGTTGATCCGCCGCTGGACCGAGAAGGTGGCGATGCGGGTCTTGAGGCCAAGCATGAAGGCGGTGATGGTGTCCGGGGTCAGGTCCATCGCCCGCGCCTGCGCGGCGCTGACGTGGTGGCCCGGCAGGCGCACGCCGGAATGCCAGTCGATATGGATCGCCTCGATCGCCTGCAGCGAGACCAGCACGCTGGAATCCACCGGCGTGCCGGTGCGGCGCAGGATGCCGACGATCCGGAACGGCTTGTCGGCATGGGTGGCCAGACTGATCCGGCCGGTGCCGTGAGTCAGCACGATCTCGTCGCCGAGGTGGCGGCCGAGCGCGGCGGCGACGTCGGCGCCGATCACCGCATCGTAGAGATCGTCGAACGCCCTGCCCTGCGCGAACGCCAGGGGATGCTTGGCGCCGTAGTGGTAGTGCTCGAAGAAGCCGGTGCTGGTGCCGACGACCCGGTAGCCGCGGTAGGAATCGCCCAGCGACAGCGGCACCGCCCACTTCACTTCGGGCATCGCGCTCAGGTCCTGGTAGCTCTTCCACGAGACGTTGTTGGTGGCGTCGCCGATGTGGAACACCGAGTACAGCAACAGGTTCACCGGGCCCGAGCGCGCGCCGACGATCAGGTCGGTGCCGGACACGGTGCTGGCGAAACCTTCGTGCGCCTGCGTGCGGATCCGCTCCACGCCCAGCAGCAGGGTCACGCTCAGGGTGATCACCAACACGGTCAAGGCCACGCCCAGGCGCCGGCTGCGCAGGCTGGCCAGGGCCAGCTTCAACAGGCTCATCGTGCACCTCCGGCGCCGGCGCGGTTAAGCGTGGCCAGGTCGGCCTGGGCGTCGAACAACGGTGCGATCGACGGATCGTGGCTGACCACGATCGAACTGGTGCCGCCCTGCCGGCACTCGGCGAACAGCAACTGCAGGAAGGCCTGTGCCGCGACCGGGTCGAGCGCGGAGGTGGGTTCGTCGGCCAGCAGCAGCGGCGGCCGCGCGATCAATGCGCGCGCGGCGGCCACGCGTTGCTGCTGGCCGACGCTGAGGCGCGCGGCCGGGCGCGACCATAGCGCCGCCACGTCCAGGCCCAGCGCGACCATCAGCCGCTCGATCTCGGTGTCCAGCGCCTGCGTGCCCGCCGCCAGCCGGCCGCGGCGCGCCGAGAACTGCAGGCCCAGCGCGATATTGTCGCGGGTGCTCAGGAACGGCAGCAGGTTGAACTGCTGGAACACCACGCCGCAGTGGTCGGCGCGGAAGCGGTCGCGTGCGGCCTTGCGCAAGGTCGCCAGGTCCTGCCCGGCCACGCGCACGCAGCCGGCCGTGGGCTGCAGCACGCCGGCGATCAACGCCAGCAAGGTGCTCTTGCCCGTTCCGCTGGCACCGCGCAGCAACAGTTGCTGCCCACGCGGCAGCGCAAACGATGCGATGTCCAGCACCGGTGCGGCGGCGCCGGGATAGCCGAAGCGCAGCTCGGTCAGTTCGACGACGTGGTGCTGATTCATTCCGGCAGCTTCACCCGGGTCTGCCCGGGCACCACCTCGGTGCGGCCCTGGCCCGCAGCAGTGGCGACATCGACCAGCACCGTGTGCAGCCCGGGGAAACGTTGCGGCAACAGCACCTGCAGGTGATCCAGGCGCGCCGGCTGCGTGCAGTTGAACGCGTACCGGGCGTGGAACTCGGCGTGGCTGTGGCCGGGCTCGTCCGGATCGGCCATCGCCACGTCGTAGCCCTCGGTGGTGACCTGCGCGCTGCGCAGCGAACAGGCCGCCGCGACCGGGAACTGCAACCAGCCCGCACCGCGCAG
>NZ_AQOI01000693.1:0-3059 GCF_000364665.1 Xanthomonas sp. SHU 199 | reverse complement strand
CCCCCCAGCCGCTGGCGCTCGCCGGCATCGCGCGTGGGGTGTTCGAAATCGAGGATGCCGATGCCGGGCGCGCTGAGCTGCACGTCCACAGCGGTGCCGTCGACGGCGACCTCCAGGTTGGCCTGGCCGTGCACGTGCGGGCCATGGTGGCGGATCGCAGCGGTGGCTGGCGAGCTGGCGGAGAGGAGCAACAGGATCAGGGGAATGCCAGGTCGCATATGCAGTGCATCGGTTGAGTTACACTATAACATTAGTGAACTATCGAGCGCGGGTGCAAGCCTGCCGTTACCGTCAGTCAGCCGCGGTTCGCATCCGGCCACCACCGACGCGCCTCGCACGGCGGCCCTGTGCCGCGATGGGCGCCGAACTCCAGGGATCTTCATGTCTTCATCCATCATTCCCGACAGCTACACCGCCTGGCGCCACTGCATCGAGGTCGACTGCGGCCTGCGACTGGAGCCTGCCTACGTCGCGCAACGCATCGCCGCGCTCAACGACCTCACCGATCACCATACCCAGCAATTCGTGCGCTGCTGGGGCGAGCCGCATCGCCAGCAGGTGCTGCAGTGGTTTGCGCAGGCGCAGGCCGCATTCGCCGACGGTCGGGCCTGAATCTTCTCGCGCGGCACGACGCGGTCGCCGGTGCCGTTGGACGGCGATGCATTCCTTCTGCGAACGCCGCGCGGCGCGGCATCGCGACGCCCTGATCCAATCAGAATCAGGACCGTGAGTGGTCAAGCGATGAAGGTCGGCCGCGGCCTGCGTGCGCATTGGTGGCGCGCTCTGCCTTGAAGCGCTGACGCCCCTGGACGGGAACGCCAACTTAGCCGTCACCATCTCACTGACACATGCGCTGCAAAGCAGGCTGCCAAGCTACGACAGCTGCCGGTAGCATGCACGCGCATCGCCGCCCGGCATCCACTTCCCACGCTCCCGCAAGGACACCCAACGTGCCTCTCGCTTCCATCGCCAGCGTGCATCCCGCACGCCGCTTCCTGTCCGCCGCCATGGCCTGCCTGCTGCTGTCGGCAGCCACCGGCGCCCAGGCCCGGCCGCAGCCCTCGCAGTTCCAGATCGTCGAGAGCGTGCCCGAGGCCAGCGTCTACGGCGAACCCGGCGTGCCGCGCACCCAGCAGACATGGCTGGCGATGATCAACGGGGCCAGGCAGCGCATCGACATCGCCGCGTTCTACATCTCCGAGAAGCCCGGCACCGGCCTGACGCCGGTACTGGACGCACTGGCCGCCCGCGCCCGCGGCGGGGTGGCGGTCCACCTGCTGGTCGACCACACCTTCCTGACCAAGAACCCGGACAGCGTCGCCTGGCTGGGCAAGGTGCCGGGCATCACCGTGCGGGTGCTGCCGGTCGATACGCTGACCGGCGGCGTGCTGCACGCCAAGTACATGATCGTCGACGACGCCAGCGTGTTCGTCGGCAGCCAGAACTGGGATTGGCGGGCGCTGGAGCAGATCCATGAGATCGGCGCGCGCATCGATGACGCGCGCTTCGCCAAGACCTTCGCCGCGAGCTTCGACTACAGCTGGCGCCTGGCCGACGAAGGCAATCTGGCCAAGGCGCAGGCGCGCGGTGTGCAGCCGCCGGACTTCGTTCCGGTCACCGCCACCGATCCGGTGCTGCTGGATGCCGGCAGCGACGCGCCGCTGGTCGCCTTCCCCGCGTTCAGCCCGCCGACGCTGCAGCCGGCGTGGGTCAGCGCCGAGGAGCCGGCCCTGGTCGAGATGATCCGCGCCAGCCAGCATGCGCTGCGCATCCAGGTGATGACGCTGTCGGCGATCCGCAGCTTCGGGCCCAAGGGCTGGTGGGCACCGGTCGACAGCGCCATCCGCGACGCCGCCGCCCGCGGCGTGCAGGTGCACATCATCGTCGCCGACTGGGCGCTGCGCGAACCGATGCAGGCCTATCTGAAAAGCCTGGCCGCACTGCCGAACATCGCGGTGAAGTTCAGCCGCCTGCCACCGGCGCCACAGGGCTTCATTCCGTATGCGCGGGTCGAGCACGCCAAGTACGCGGTGGCCGACGACCGCAGCAGCGTGATCGGCACCGGCAACTGGGAATGGAGCTACTTCAATACCGCGGTGGACGCCTCGGTGTTCGTCAAGGGCAAGGGGCCAGCCGAGACGCTGACGCGCATCTTCGACCGCGACTGGAACGGCCCCTACGTCACCACGCTGCAGCCTGGGCAGAACTACGAGGCGCCGCGTACCGAGTAGTCGCTGAGTCGTCCTGCGCGGCCTGTGCGTCCATGGGCGAGCCGGCGCGTGTCAAAGCATGTGCTCGGCCCGAAGATCCAGCGCCGCGTCAATGCGCTGCGTTGACCTGTCGAATGTTGCTGCGACGGTCTTGCGCGCCGATCCCTACGAGGTCTTAACCAGCGCTCCCTATCCTAGCTACGCGCTGGAGGGCGGCCGCGGCGCCGGGCATTGCCGCATGCGCCGCAACGCACGCCTCCCACCGCGTACGGACATCAAAACAAGGAGACGCCATGAAGACGCTGCACGCACTCGTGTTCGCAGGAAGCTTGCTGGGCCTCGCCTCGCCGGCCTTCGCCGAGGTCGCCAATCTCACCAACAGCGCCGACGGTGCCAACCGCGACGCCGGCATCGCCGCGGTCAAGAAGAAGTTGCAGGACGCCTGCACCGAACGCAAGGGCAAGCCGGACCCCAACTCGTTCGAGGTGGTGTTCGAAAAGACCAGCCAGAATCCGGACGTCCCCAAGCCGTACTACGTGGATGGAAAGATGAAGTGCGACATCCCGTAGGGGGCGTGTGGCCATTTAGCCTTGCCTGTCCAGATGGCATGGCCTAGGAACAAGACCCCGCTTGCGGGGTTTTGTTTTTCTGCTGGTCCCAAATATCCGACTGCCTGACGCATACGAAGCAGTAGGCTGCAGCGGGCTGAGCGGAGTTCAGCCCCTGCTGATGAGTGCGACGCTGAGGGAATGCTGTCGGCTCAGGAAGCCCGATCAGCCAGCAGCAGCGGCGACACGGTCCCGCGTTGCACCATCACGCAGTGGTCGGCGATGGCGGTCAGGCCGAGGC
>NZ_AQOI01000692.1:0-718 GCF_000364665.1 Xanthomonas sp. SHU 199 | reverse complement strand
GCTGCGCCGGCAGCGTGCCGACGGCGACGTGGCGGGTGATCTCGGTGGCGCCGTTCGCGCCGAACGCCTCGGCGCCGCCACCGCTGGGCGCGCTCAGCGAGGTCAGCAGCGTGCGGCCGTCGACCTGCACGACGTTGCCGTCGACGGCGACGTCGTGGATCGGCGACAGGCCGCCGTTCTGCCACGGCGGATTCATCTGCATCGGCCGCACCAGCAGCGACAGGGTGCCGCTGACCGGGGTGGTGCCGGTGTTGCGCAGGCGATGGCGCAGCAGCGTCACTGGCTGGCCGTCGTGTTCGATCGCGAAGGTCTCGCTGCGCAGTTCCAGCCCCGGCTGCGGCGACCAGCGCACCGACGGCATCGGCTTCCAGCCGTCGCGCAAGGCGTGGGTCAGCGCATGGCCGTCGGCGCCGGCGGCGGTGCCGGAGGCGTCGCGCCACAGCGGCTGCACCAGCGGCGCGCCCTTCCACGCCTCCAGGTTGCCGTACTCGTCGAAGATCGATTTCTGCCGGCCGGCGTGGATGCCGACCGCGGTCCAGTAGGTCTGCTGCATGTGCAGCGAGGCCGGGAACAACGCGCGGGTGGCGCCGCGCTGCGCGGCGACCTGGTAGCGCTTCATCGGCGTCATCACCGCCTTCGGCCCCAGCAGGCGCAGGCGCGCCAGGGTCGGCGCGACGCCACCGGGCGCGGCGTCGACGCGCAGGCGCAGCGCGCGCAC
>NZ_AQOI01000691.1:0-588 GCF_000364665.1 Xanthomonas sp. SHU 199 | reverse complement strand
ACTTCAGTCCCGACGCATTGAACTGAAAGGCGTCGGGACTCTGGCAGCAGGCCGGTCGTCGCGTGCTGGCGGCCGACATCGAGCAGGCAACGGCTGAGCAAGCAGTCTGAATAGTGCCGAGTGCCGACACCTGCTCTTGTGGGAGGGACTTCAGTCCCGACGCGATTAGCTGAAAGGCATCGGGACTGAAGTTCCTCCCACAACGCTGCTCAGGCGCAAAGACGTCGCCATGCCACGCTTCGCGCTGACGTGCGCTTGCGTCTACAGTGACGCGATGCCGCCGCACGCCTCTACGCCCCCGTTGTCCGCACTCGCCGCCACGCTGCCCGATCCGGCACCGGCGCCGCTGCTGCTCGGCCTCAGCGGCGGGCTGGATTCGACCGTGCTGCTGCACCTGCTCGCGCAGCGGCCGTCGTACCGCCACGCCGGCCTGCGCGCGCTGCACGTGCACCACGGACTGCATGCCGACGCCGACGCCTGGGCCGCGCAGTGCGCGCAGCTGTGCAACGCGCTGGCGGTGCCGCTGCAGGTGGTGCGGGTGCAGGTGCCGCGCGACAGCGGCGATGGCCTGGAGGCGGCGGCGCGGCA
>NZ_AQOI01000690.1:0-1015 GCF_000364665.1 Xanthomonas sp. SHU 199 | reverse complement strand
GCGGCAGCCGGGGCGGCAGCGGTGCCGGAGGCAGGGGCGACGGCGTCGGCAGTGCCGTCCTGGGCCTTGCATGCCACCAGGATCGGCAGCAGGGCCATCAGGGTCAGGGCGAAGCGGGTCTTCATCGGCGACATCTCCAGCAGGATGGGGGACAAATGCCGGACGCGCCGCAAGCGCGGTCCGGCCACCCCGTCATGATGCCATGGCGCGGATGAAGCGCCGTACGCCGATTACTTGCCTGCGCGCTCGCGGGCGATCAACGCGTCGGCGATACGCAGCATGTCCTCGAAGTTCTTGCCCTTGACCAGGTACTTGCCGTTGACGATCAGCGCCGGGGTGCCGGAGATGTCGGCGCGCACGGCGAAATCGCGCGCGGCCTTCACCTGCGCGGCGACCTGCGGGCTCTGGTAGGCGGCGATGAAGGCCTGCGGCTTGACCCCGAAGCCGGCGTAGAACGTGGCCAGTTCCTCCGGCGCCACGTTCTGCACCGGTACGCTGCGCTTGTCGTGGATGGCCTCGAACATGGCGCGGTGGCTGCGGCTCTGCACGCCCAACTGCTGCGCGGCATAAAAGGCGCTGGCGAAGTTGTCCCAGTAGCCGCCGAATGCCGCCGGCACCAGGGTCAGGCGCACGTCCTTGGCCTGCTTGCCGGCCCATTCCTCCAGCAGCGGCTCGAAGTGCGCGCAATGCGGGCAGGTATAGCCGAACACTTCCACCACCTCGATCTTGCCGGCCAGCGGCGCGAACGGCTTGGGATTGGCGATCAGCGTGTAGTCCTCCCCTTCCACCGCGGTGGCGGACTTGGGTTGCGCGCAGGCGCTCAACGGCAGCAGGGCGAGCAGGCACAACAGCAGGCGGGGCAGACGGTTCATGCGATCTCCAATGGCAAAAAACGAACGCCGGTCGTCGGGACCGGCGCGAAGGGGAAACGGGCCGGCGCCGCCGCGGCGGCGCGCGGTCAGGATTGTTGCGCGGGCGCCGGCTGCTGTGGCGTCGCCGCGGCCGGTGCCGCCTG
>NZ_AQOI01000689.1:0-1101 GCF_000364665.1 Xanthomonas sp. SHU 199 | reverse complement strand
TGGCGAACCGCTCGCCGCGGTCGCGGCCGCCGCCCCTGCCGCCCGCGCCCCTGCGCCGGCACCCGCCGCGAAGGAATCGCTGATCGCCGCCGACATCAGCATCGAGGGCAAGATCGAGGGCACCGGCCACATCCGCATCGCCGGCAAGTTCAAGGGCGATGTCAATGTGCAGGGCGACCTCACCATCGAGACCGGCGCCAAGCTCAGCGGCGGCGTGCGCGCCGACAAGGTGGTCATCGCCGGCGAGCTGGAAGGCAACATCGAATCGGCCTCGCGGGTGGAGCTGCTTGCCTCCGGCGCGCTGATCGGCGACGTCAAGGCCGGCTCGCTGACCGTGGCCGCCGGCTCGCGCATGCGCGGCCAGGCCGACTTCGGCTGGGACGACGACAAGCACGCGCGCAAAGGCGGCAAGCCCGCGGAGTCCGACGCCGGCGCATGAGCAGCCCGCGTCCCGGCAGTCCGGGGGCGACCCGGACCTGCCCGCACTGCAAGGCCACCATTCTCGAAAGCGCCAGCGTCTGCCCGGCGTGCAAGCACCACCTGCGCTTCGATTCGGCGGTGCTGCAGCAGTCGGCGCCGTCGGCGCTGGTGCCGCTGCGGGTGGAGGGCAGCATCCGCCACCCGGACGACGGCAGCGCCTGGGAATACACCGTGTTGGTCAGCATCCGCAACGGCCGCGGCGAGGAAATCAAGCGCCAACTGGTCGGCGTCGGCGCCATGCTCGACGGCGAGGAGCGCAGTTTCACGCTCTCGGTCGAGGCGACGCCGGTGCGGGGAGGGAAGCGCGGCAGGCATTAGCGTCTGTGGCGCTGGGATTGGGGATTGGGGATTGGGGATTCGTAAAAGCCTGGCCCCTCTCCCGTCGGGAGAGGGGTTGGGGTGAGGGTACGGTCGCGCGACGCCGGTGATCGCTGCACTTGCTGTCTGGCGACGCTGGCCGCCGTACCCTCATCCGCCCCTTTGGGGCACCTTCTCCCGAAGGGAGAAGGGAGTGGCGCCCTGCCCACTTTCCACCCGGCGAGACGCGATGGGCCGCCATGCGCACGCCCACGGCATCGTGGACGCCTAGCCCCTCTCCCGTCGGGAGAGGGGTTGGGGTGA
>NZ_AQOI01000688.1:0-7340 GCF_000364665.1 Xanthomonas sp. SHU 199 | reverse complement strand
GCAGGCGCTGGCCGCGCTCGGCCAGGCGCAGTTGATCGCGCTGTGGCAGCGCTTCTTCGAGCGGCCGGTGGCGCAGGTGCTGCTGACCCACGACGACCTGCGCAACCGTCGCCGCTACCTCAATGCGCGCGCCACGCTGGGCGAACTGTTGCGGCTGGGCGCGCTGCCGGTGGTCAACGAGAACGACACCGTCTCGGTAGACGAGCTCAAGCTCGGCGACAACGACAATCTGGCCGCGATCGTCGCCGCCCTGGTCGACGCCGATGCGCTGTTCATCGCCACCGATATCGACGGCCTGTACACCGCCGACCCGCGCCGCGACCCGCAGGCACAACCGCTGCACGAGGTGCAGGAACTGAGCGCGGCGGTGCTGGCCATGGCCGGCGGCAGCGGCAGCGGCGTGGGCACCGGCGGCATGCGCACCAAGCTGGAGGCCGCGGCCAAGGCCGGCGCCGCCGGCATCGAGACCTATCTGTTCAACGGCCGCAGCGCCGAGGTGCTGCGCGGCCTGGCTCAGGACAGCCTGCGCGGCACCCGCATCCATGCCGCGCGCACCCGCATCGCTGCGCGGAAGTACTGGCTGCGCCACGTGCCGGTGGAGCCGGGGGCGATCCTGGTCGATGCCGGTGCTGCCGCCGCGCTGCTCGACAAGGGCGCCTCGCTGCTGCCGGGCGGGGTGGCCGGTGCCGTGGGCGAGTTCCGCCGCGGCGACATGGTCGAGGTGCGCCTGCGCGACGCGGCCGGCGAGCGCTGCCTGGCGCGCGGGGTCAGCCAGTACGCGGCGGTGGACATCCGCCGCATCGCCGGCCGCCACTCGCGCGACATCGAGGCGATCCTGGGCTACAACTACGGCGAGAACGTGATCCACCGCGACGATCTGGTGGTGGTGCGGGAATCGGGAGTCGGGAATGGGGAATCGGCGTAAGCGCGCCCGCCCTGCGCCGGCCGCGTCTGCGCCGCAAGGCCGGCACCTGCATCGCGCATCGCATTCGCCGCCTCTGATTTCCTCGCATCGCGCGTAGCCTTTTTGAATCCCGAATCCCGAATCCCGAATCCACCGGAGCCGCCCAATGACCTCCATCCGCACCCAGGCCCTGCACTGCCGCGATGCCGCGCAAGCGCTGGCGCAGTTGTCGTCGCCGGCCAAACAGGCGTTGCTGGAGGCGATGGCGGCGGCGCTGGAGGCGGATGCCGAAGCGATCCTCGCCGCCAATGCGCGCGATCTGGAGGCGGCGCGGCCCAAGGACGTCGGCAGCGCGATGCTCGATCGGCTGGCGCTGGACCGCAAGCGCCTGGACGGCATCGCCGCGGCGCTGCGCGAGGTGGCGGGCCTGCCCGACCCGGTGGGGCAGGTCACCCGCGACGACGTGCGCCCCAACGGCATCCGCGTGCAGAAGATCCGCGTGCCGCTGGGCGTGGTGGCGATGATCTATGAGGCACGTCCGAACGTCACCGCCGACGCCGCGGCGCTGTGCATCAAGGCCGGCAACGGGGTGATCCTGCGCGGCGGCTCCGAGGCGATCCACTCCAATACCGCCATCGCCGCATCACTGCGCCGGGCGCTGCGCGCCGCCGGCATCGGCGAGGCCGCGCTGACCCTGGTCGAGGATCTGCGCCGCGAGACCATGCTGGAGCTGCTGCAGCTGAACGACATCGTCGACCTGGCGATCCCGCGCGGCGGCGAGGGCCTGATCCGCTTCGTCGCCGAACATGCGCGGGTGCCGGTGATCAAGCACTACAAGGGCGTGTGCCATCTGTTCGTGGACGCCTCGGCGGACCTGGCGTTGGCGGTGAAGCTGCTGGTCGACGGCAAGACCACGCGGCCGGCCGCCTGCAACTCCCTGGAGACGCTGCTGGTGCACGCCGACGTGGCCCCGCGCTTCCTACCGCTGGCGGCGCAGGCGTTGCGCGAGCGCGGCGTTACCCTGCGCGGCGATGCCGCCACCCGCGCGCTGCTGCCGGACATCGACCCTGCCAGCGACGACGACTACGCCGCCGAGTACCTGGACCTGATCCTGGCGGTCGCGGTGGTGCCCGACCTGGACGCCGCGATCGCGCATATCCGCCGCTACGGCTCGGACCACACCGAAGTCATCGCCACCGCCGATGCGGCCAACGCGGAGGCCTTCGTGCAGGCGCTGCGCGCGGCGGTGGTGATGGTCAACGCCTCCTCGCGCTTCTCCGACGGCGGCGAACTCGGCCTGGGCGCGGAGATCGGCATCTCCACCACGCGCCTGCACGCCTACGGCCCGATGGGCCTGGAAGCGCTGACCGTGGAGCGCTTCGTGGTGCGCGGCGAAGGCCAGGTGCGGCACTGAGGCTGCGATCCTGGTCGGTCGGGCGCCTGAGCTGCCTGGCAAGGGACTGATCTGCGTCGTGTCGGTGGAGTTGGGGCAGGGCAGCCACCTGGGCTGATTGGCATGGCGTGCCTGCGCGCTCGCGTGCCCGCGGCGCCAACGGCGAGGGTCGGCGACCCAGCCTTTGTCACTTGCCGAGTGAGGCGCCGTCGCCTAGCGTCGCGGATTCGCCTCCTTTCGGGATCCAATGCCCATGCGCCGCCTCGCTCCCTGCCTGCTCGCCGCTGCCGTCGCCCTCGCCACCACCGGCACCGCGTTCGCCCAGACCGCACCGATGACCCCGGACATTACCGGCAAGCCCTTCGTCGCGCCGACCGCGGCCAACGACTACATCAAGCGCGAGGTGATGATCCCGATGCGCGACGGGGTCAAGCTGCATACGGTGATCGTGCTGCCCAAGGGCGCGCACGGCGCGCCGATGCTGCTGACCCGCACGCCCTACGACGCCAGCGGCCGTGCCAGCCGGCTGGCCTCGCCGCACATGCGCGATCTGCTGCCGCAGGGCGACGAGGTGTTCGTCGATGGCGGCTACATCCGCGTGTTCCAGGATATCCGTGGCAAATACGGCTCGGAGGGCGACTACGTGGTGACCCGGCCGCTGCGCGGGCCGCTCAACCCGACCAAGGTCGACCATGCCACCGACGCCTGGGACACCATCGACTGGCTGGTCAAGCACGTGCCCGAATCCAACGGCAAGGTCGGCATGATCGGCTCGTCCTACGAGGGCTTCACCGTGGTGATGGCGCTGGCCGATCCGCATCCGGCGCTGAAGGTGGCCGCGCCGGAAAGCCCGATGATCGACGGCTGGATGGGCGACGACTGGCTCAACTACGGCGCCTTCCGCCAGGTCAACCTGGACTACTTCACCGGCCAGATGACCCGGCGCGGCAAGGGCGAGGGCATCCCGCGCCAGGGCTACGACGACTACAGCAATTTCCTGCGCGCCGGCTCGGCTGGCGACTACGCCAAGGCCGCCGGGCTGGAGCAGTTGCCGTGGTGGCGCAAGCTCACCGAGCACCCGGCCTACGATGCGTTCTGGCAGGAGCAGGCGCTGGACAAGGTGATGGCGCGCACCCCGCTGAAGGTGCCGACGATGTGGCTGCAGGGGCTGTGGGACCAGGAAGACATGTGGGGCGCGATCCACAGCTACGAGGCGATGGAGCCGCGCGATACCGGCAACGACAAGAACTACCTGGTGATGGGGCCGTGGCGGCACAGCCAGGTCAACTACGAGGGCGCCTCGCTGGGCGCACTACAGTTCGACGGCGATACCGCGCTGCAGTTCCGCCGCGACGTGCTCAAGCCGTTCTTCGATCAGTACCTGGTCGACGGCGCGCCCAAGGCCGACACGCCGCCGGTGCTGATCTACGACACCGGCGCCAACCACTGGGACCGCCTGCAGCGCTGGCCGCTGAGCTGCGCGCAGGGCTGCCCGGCGCAGAGCAAGCCGCTGTACCTGGAGGCCGGCGGCCGCGTCTCGTTCGAGGCGCCCAAGGCCGGGCAGGGCGAGTACACCGAATACGTGTCCGACCCGGCCAAGCCCGTGCCGTTCGTGCCGCGCCCGGTGGTGTTCGGCGACCGCGACATGTGGACCACCTGGCTGGTGCACGACCAGCGCTTCGTCGACGGCCGCCCGGACGTGCTGACCTTCGTCAGCGAACCGCTGCAGGCGCCGCTGCGCATCGCCGGCGCGCCGCAGGTGAACCTGCAGGCCTCCACCAGCGGCAGCGACAGCGACTGGGTGGTGAAGCTGATCGACGTGTACCCGGACCAGATGGCGTCCGAGCCGAAACTGGGCGGCTACGAATTGCCGGTGTCGCTGGCGATCTTCCGCGGCCGCTACCGCGAAAGTTTCGAGCATCCGGCGCCGCTGACCCCGAATCAGCCGCTGGCCTACCGCTTCGGCCTGCCGACGGCCAACCACACCTTCGAGCGCGGCCACCGGGTGATGGTGCAGGTGCAGTCGAGCCTGTTCCCGCTGTACGACCGCAATCCGCAGACCTACGTGCCCAACATCTACTTCGCCAAGCCCGGCGATTACCAGAAGGCGACGCAGCGGATCTGGCACACGCCGCAGCAGGCCAGTTTCATCAGTTTGCCGGTGTACTGAGCCAGAGAGTGCCGCACCGGCGGCGCGCGACGCCATGCGTCGCGCTGCCGACCGTCCGGGTTTGGTGGGCCGATCGCCATGACAGGGCCGGGCGCTGCGCAGGCGCGCCGGCCGCACGGTGTCGCCTGCGCCTGTCGATGCAATCGTTTACCGGCGCGGTTCGGCGAACGCAGCCGATGGAGGGACGCACGCAGCCGCGCAGGACCGGGCCATGCCGGTGGCGTCATTTTTTTATTGCTTTGCGCAATAACCTTGAAAAACCCGCAGCGGGCTTTGTGAAAAAAGCGTCGCTGGAGTGTGGTGCTAAACACAGTTGTGTCACGTATTTGTGCCGATTTATTGCCTATGTGTGTCGTCGTTGGCAAAGATCGGTGCGTGCAAACGGAAGGGGGGACCGCGTAACGCCAGTTCTTTGGCGGGTATGCGGCACGATCAATCCGGACCTGAAGGTGGCACCTCGCAATGCAGGCGAGGCATGTCGGCGCAGTGTCACTGCACATGGTGTTGCCGTCCTGCCGTTCGAACTGTTTGGCTTTCACAAGGAGTGCCCGTGATGTCAGTGGACACCGCCCGTTTGTCTCGTTCGCCCCGTCACGTGGCGCATTGCCGCCGCCGGCCTCATCCCCGGGTTTCTCCCTCGCAACGACCCCGACGCTAGCTGCGTCCACCCCGACGTGGCGCGCGGCAGTGCGTGCGCTGCGTTGCTTGATCACCGATCCAATGCTTGTCGTGGACCGATAGGGCCGCGTAGGTGAGGTGTTGCCTGCGCATCGGCCGGCACGGCGCCCAGGCGCGTCGATTGCCCCAGGCCATCGGCTCACGCTCGCCCGCTTCCGCCCATCCTCGCGAAAGGAGTGTTCGTCATGAGTATCCAGGTCAAGGTTGTCCCGCACGATGCGGACCCCGCGCGCGCCCAGGCCGTGCCGCTGCCCGCCGATGGCGTGGTGAACCTCACCAGGGCCAGCCAGGTGGTGCTGGATGTGGCGCCGGACAGCGTCGCCGCCTATACGCGTGAGGGCGGCGACCTGGTCGTCAGGCTGAAGAACGGCGAGATGGTCCGCATCGCCCATTTCTTCGACGCCTCGGCCGAACCGAGCCAGTTGTTCCTGACCCGGGATGAGCGTCCGGTGGCAGTGCAGTTCGCGACCAGCAGCGAGGACGGTGCGTTGCTGGCCAGCTATGCGCCGGTGACGGGCGAGGCCGGGTTCGAATCCTTGACTGCGGCTGGCGCGGGCGGCATGGCCGGTGGGCTGGCGGCGCCCTGGCTGATGGCGGGTGGCGTCGCACTCGGCGCGGGCGCGCTGGCCAGCATGGGCAGCGAGGACGATCGCAATGAGATCGTGCAGCCGCAGCCGCAGCCGCAGCCGCAGCCGTCGGCACCGGCCGTGGCGAGCAATCTGCAGATCTCTCCGGACGGCACCCAGATCACCGGCAATGCGCCGCCCGGCCACTGGGTCGGCATCGATATCGATGGTGACGGACAGGTGGACACGGTGGTCTTGGTCGGCACCGACGGCAGCTTCACCGTGACGCTGCCGGCGCCGGTGGTCGATGGCCAGATGGTAAGCGTGGTGGTCACCAGCCCTGGTGGGGCCTCCAGCCCGCCGGCGATGGTGCAGGCGCCGGACGTCACCCCGCCCGGTGCGGCCGGCAATCTGCAAGTGGCGCCCGATGGCAGCAGCCTCACCGGCACGGCGGAGGCAGGCGCGACGGTGGGCGTGGATACCAATGGCGATGGCGTGCCGGACGTGACCGCCGTGGTCGGCAGCGACGGCACCTTCACCGTACCGCTGCAGCCGCCACTCACCAATGGCGAACCGCTGACGGTGGTGGTGACCGACACGGCCGGCAACACCGGCCCCGGCGCCAGCGTCAACGCGCCCGACACCACGCCGCCGGCGGCGGCCGGCAATCTGCAGGTCTCGGCCGATGGCGGCAGCCTCACCGGCACCGCGGAGGCGGGCGCCACAGTGGGCGTGGATACCAATGGCGACGGCGTGCCGGACGTCACGGCCGTGGTCGGCAGCGATGGCACCTTCACCGTGCCCTTGCAGCCGCCGCTGACCGATGGCGAGACGCTGACCGTGGTGGTGACCGATCCGGGCGGCAACACCAGTCCGCCGGCCAGCGTGCAGGCGCCGGATCTGCTGGCGGCACCGGTCATCGACGCCAGCAACGGCAGCGTCATCGCCGGTACCTCGGAAGCAGGCGCGACCATCACCCTGACCGACGGCAACGGCGCATCGATCGGCCAGGCCATCGTCGATGCGTCCGGCAACTGGAGCTTCACCCCGGCCATACCGCTGGCGGACGGCACGGTGATCACGGCGGTCGCCAGCAATGCCGCCGGCACGGTCAGTCCGCCGGCGACCACCACGGTGGACGCGGTGGCACCCGCGGCACCGGTGCTGCAGCCGAGCAACGGCAGCGAGATCAACGGCACCGCGGAGGCCGGTGCGACAGTGACGGTGACCGACGGCAACGGTGCGGTGATCGGGCAGGCCGCGGTCGATGCGTCCGGCAACTGGAGCCTCGTCCCCGCCAGTCCTCTGCCCGACGGCACGGTCATCACCGCTGTCGCCACCGATGCCGCAGGCAACGCCAGCCCGCCGGCGACGACCACTGTCGATGCGCTGGCGCCGGCCGCGCCAGTGCTGCAGCCGAGCGATGGCAGCGCAATCGTCGGCACGGCGGAGGCCGGCGCGACGGTCACCGTCACCGACGGCAACGGCACGGTGATCGGCCAGACCACCGCCGATGGCGCCGGCAACTGGAGCGTCACACCGGGCACGGCCCTGCCGGACGGCACCGTGGTCAACGTCGTCGCCACGGACGCGGCCGGCAACGTCAGCCCGCCCGCATCGCTCACCGTG
>NZ_AQOI01000687.1:0-10612 GCF_000364665.1 Xanthomonas sp. SHU 199 | reverse complement strand
GGCGCCGGCAACTGGAGCGTCACACCGGGCACGGCCTTGCCGAACGGCACGGTGGTAAATGCCGTGGCGACCGATGCGGCCGGCAATGCCAGCCCGCCGGCGTCCACCACAATCGACGCGCTGGCACCGGCGGCGCCGGTGCTGCAGCCGAGCAACGGCACGGCGATTGTCGGTACTGCCGAAGCGGGTGCGACGGTCACTGTCACCGACGGCAATGGCAACCTGATCGGGCAGACCACCGCCGATGGCGCCGGCAACTGGAGCGTCACCCCGGCGGCGCCACTGCCGGACGGCACCGTCGTCAACGCCGTAGCCACCGATGCCGCCGGCAATGTCAGTCCTCCGGCGACCACCACGGTGGATGCGCTGGCACCGGCGGCACCGCTGGTCACGATCAGCCTGGACGGCAGCCTGCTCACCGGCACCGCCGAAGCCAACGCGCAACTGCGTGTGGTGGTGAACGGCGATACCGCCAATCCACTCTTGATCCAGGCCGATGGCAATGGCGCCTTCAGCCTGCCGCTGGTGCCGGCGCTGGTGATCGGGCAGGCACTGTCGGTGGTGGCGGTCGATGCCGCCGGCAACGTCAGCCCGCCCGCACTGCTCACCGCCCCGGATCTGTCGCCGCCGCTGCTCAGCGTGCCCGAGGCCGGCGATACCTGGATCAACGCTGCGGAAATCGGCGACGGCATCCAGGTGGTGGTGCAACTGCGGCCGAACATGCTGGTCGGCCAGGTGGTCACCGTGCATTTCGCCGGCCAGAACGGCTACGTGGTGGATGTCCCGCACACGCTCACCAGCGGCGACCTCGCTGCCGGCAACGTGGTGGTCTCGGTGCTGCCGCCGAGCGGCGGCGCCGCGTTGCCGCAGGGCGCCGCGACGGTCACCGCCGATCTCAACGGGGGCCCGGCCTCGTCCTCGGTCGGCTTCACCATCGATACGATCCCGCCGGCCACCCCGGTGCTGTCGCTGGTCGCCAATCTGCTGACGATTTCCAGCGAACCGGGCACTGCACTGACGGTCAACGTCAATGTGGGCGGCGTGCAGGCCACGGCCACGCTGACGGCCGACAACAGCGGCCTGGCCTCGCTGGATCTGCTCACCGGCCTGGATATCGGCCTGAGCTGGTCGCAGTTGCTGAATGCGCAGGTGTCCGTAGTGGGCGCCGATCCGGCGGGCAACACCAGCTCGGTCGCCTCGCTGGGGGTTGGCGCCAACATCGCGCAGCCGCTGACGCTGGGCGACTTCGGGCTGGACTTCGCGCTGTTGCCGGCGACCTTCGGATTCAGCGGCAACGCCGACCCCAATGCCAGCCTGGCGATCCGCGTCATCACTCCGGCGCTCAACGTCGAACTCACGCCCATTCAGGCCGACGCCAATGGTGACTTCGCCTTGAACCTGCTCAGTCCCAGCGTCCTGAGCCAACTCGGGCTCACCGCGTCCGGCGTGCTCAACCTTGGCGCGCAGGTCGCCTTCGAAGTGGTCGCCACCGACACGCTCGGCAACGACAGTGCGCGTTATGGCATCAGCCTGTCCGGCAGTGGCGCGGCCCTGAGCATCGGCACCATCAGCGTGAATGGTACTGGCGGCATCGACATCCTGTCCGGCGCCGACGGCAGCAGCGAGCGTATCGTCGCCGGCGACGGCAGCGACCTGATCTTCAACGTCGGCAGCGGCGATCAGGTGTTGGCCGGCAATGGCGACGACACCATCCAGATCACCGCGACCAACTTCACCAGCATCGACGGCGGCGCCGGCTTCGATACGGTGCTGTTCGCCAACGGCATCGATCTGGACTACAACGCGGCAGGCGTGGGCACGCTGTCCAACATCGAGCGTATCGACCTGGGCAAGGGCGACTCCGGAAGTACTCTGACCCTGACCGCGTCGGAGGTGCTGGCGATCACCGACGGCAACGATACCTTGCAGATCACCGGCGACAGCGCGGATGTGCTCAACGTCGTCGGTGCCGTCGACAGCGGCACAACACAGGCGATCGATGGCATCACCTACCACGTCTACAGCTTCGGCAGCGCCACGTTGCTGGTGGAGGACAACACGCTTGCGGTGGTGACGGCCTGATGGGGGAGACCTGCACGCACGGCCGGCGCGTGCGCCGGCCTGGCCGGGCGGCCAGCGCCTGCGTCTGGCTGTTGCTGGCGGTACCGCCAGGTGCCTTCGCCATGTCGCTGGCCCAGGCGGTGCAACAAGGCCTGAGCAGCGAGCCGCAACTGCGCGCGGCGATGGCCGAGGCGGCACGTGCCGCCACCGACGTGCGCATCGCGCGCAGCGGCTACTACCCGGCGTTGTCGGTGGGCGCCGGGCCCAAGGCCATGGATCCCGGCGAGGTGGTCTACGACGTCAACCTCTCGCAGATGCTGTACGACTGGGGCCGTGTGTCGAGCAGGGTCGCGGCGGCACGGGCGCAGCAGCGCGGGCAGGACGCCGGGGTGGAGGTCGCCGCCGACGATGCCGCGCTGGCGATCGTGGACGTGTACCTGGACGTACTGCTGGCGCAGCAGCGGCTGCAGGCGGTGCAGGCGCATCTGCAACGCCTGCAGGCCATCGCCGACCTCAGCGAAGCGCGCAGCGGTGGCTACGCCGATCGCAGCGAACTGGAGCGCACGCGGCTGGAACTGGCGCGTGGGCAGGACCAGTTGGCGTCCGAGCAGGGCACGCTGCAGGAGGCGCGCAACCAGTTCCTGCTGCTGGTTGGCACGGAGGCCGAGGGTCTGCTCGAACCGGACCTGCCGGACCTGCCGCAACTGGCGCCGGCACAGTTGCCGCGGACGGTGGACGCCTCGCCCTTGCTGCGCAAGGCCAACGAACAGGTGCGTGCCGCCGAAGCCGAAGTGCGCGAGGCCCGCGCGGCGTTGAAGCCGCAACTGAATCTGGAAGCCGCCGCGCTGCGCCGCGACGTCGGCGGGCGCCTGCAGAACGATTCGACCATTTCGCTGCGCCTGAGCATGGACGTCTTTCAGGGCATGTCGACGTTTCTGCGTCCGCAGGCCGCGCGGCAGCGCCTGGAAGCGGCGCAGTGGAACGTGGATGCCGTGCGCCGCGAGATCCTGCGCACCGTGCAGACGCTGGCCGATGCCGGCGATGCGCTGCGCGGGCGCGAGCAGGCACTGCTGCAACAGGCGCAGCAGGCGGTGGAGGTGGCCGAGCTCTACCGCGAGCAGTTGAGCGTGGGCCGGCGCGAGGTGATCGAACTGCTCAATGTACAGCGCGAGCGGCTGGAGGCCGAACGCCAGTTGATCGCGTTGCGGATCGAACGTAAGCGCCTGCGCTACCGTGCCGCGGCGCAGGTCGGGGCGTTGCAGGCCATGTTCCGGGAGAGCGCCCATGCAGGTTGAGGACAATTCGGCGGTGTCGATCGGCGCCCCGCAGGCAGCGGAGGTGGATGGCCTGCGGCCTGGCCTGTTGTTGCTGTGCCAGCGCCTGGGGCGGCCGTTGACCGATGCCGAACTGGTGGATGGCATTGCGCTGGATCAGGGGCGACTGCCCTTGCGGTTGGTCCCCCGGGCACTGCGCCGTGCCGATCTCAATGCCGACGTGCTGGACTATCCGCTCGCGGGGATGGACGGCTATCTGCTGCCCGCGCTGCTGTTGCTGCACGATGGTCGCACCCTGCTGCTGGAGGCGATCGAGTCGCAGCAGGCGCGGGTGCTGCTGCCGCATGCCAGTGGCGGCGAGCAGGCCATGCCGCTGTCCGAACTGGAGCGGCTGTACAGTGGCTCGGCGGTATTCGCCAAACCGCGCTTTCGCGACGATGGACGCATCGGCGGCTATGCCGGCAGCGACGCGGAGCACTGGTTCTACGGCCCGCTGAAGAAATTGTGGCGCTCTTATGCCGAAGTGGCGATGGCGGCGATGGTCGCCAACCTGCTGGCGATCGCCACCGCGCTGTTCGCAATGCAGGTCTACGACCGCGTGGTGCCCAACGCGGCCTTCGATACCTTGTGGATCCTCGCCAGCGGCGTGGTCCTGGCGATCGTGCTGGAAGGCGTGTTGCGCACCCTGCGCGGGCAGTTGCTGGCGGTGCTGGGCAAGCGCCTGGACCTGCAGTTGTCCACGCTGCTGTTCTCGCGCGTGCTGGCCATGCGCATGGCGGCCAAACCGGGGTCGATGGGGGCCTTCAGTACGCAGGTCCGCGAGTTCGAGTCGGTGCGCGAGTTCTACACCACGTCCAGCGCAGCGCTGATCAGCGATTTGCCGTTCGTGGCGATCTTCCTGGCCATCATCGCCTTGATCGGCGGCCACGTGGTGTGGGTGCCGCTGGTCGCCTGCGTGTTGATGGTGCTGCCCGGGCTGCTGGCGCAGCGCCTGCTCGGCGCGCTGTCGCGGCAGAACCTGCGCGAGGGCGCGATGAAGAACGGCCTGCTGCTGGAGGCGTTCGAGCATCTGGAATCGATCAAGGCCGCGCGTGCCGAGGGCCGCTGCCAGGGCCTGTGGGAGGGGCTGACCGCGCAACTGGCGGCCTCGGCGATGAAGACCCATTCGCTGACCACCGCGCTCAGCTATGCCGCCTCGGTGGTGCAGCAGCTGGCCTACGTCGGTGTGGTGGTGTTCGGCGTCTATCGGATCCAGCAGGGCGAGATGACCGTCGGTGCGCTGGTGGCCTGCTCGCTGCTGGCCGCGCGCGCGATCGCGCCGCTGGGGCAGGCGGCCGCGGTGCTGGGGCGCTGGCAGCATACCCGGGTGGCGATGGAGGGGCTGGACCAGTTGCTGGGCGCAGCGCAGGAGCGTCCGGCCGGCAAACGCTTCGTGCACAAGCTGCGGCTGAAGGGCGACTATCGCCTGGATGCGGTGACGCTGCGCCATGGCGATCAGCCGCCGGCGCTGGACGTGCAGGCGCTGCGGATCGGCGCCGGCGAGCGCGTGGCGTTGCTCGGCGGCAACGGCGCCGGCAAGTCCACCCTGTTGCGCCTGCTGGCGGGCCTGGTCGACGCGCAATCGGGGCGGCTACTGCTCGACGACGTGGCGATCGCGCAGATCGACCCGGCCGATCGCATGCGCAACATCGGCTACCTGCCGCAGGACGTGGCGCTGTTCCACGGCAGCCTGCGCGACAACCTCAACCTGCACGGCGCGGCGCTGGGCGACGACGAGCTGTACGCGGCGTTGGACGGGGTGGGGCTGGGGGCATTCGTGCGCGCGCATCCCTTCGGCCTGGACCTGCCGATCCAGGGCAACACCAGCCTTTCCGGCGGACAGCGGCAGGCGCTGGGCCTGGCGCGGCTGCTGCTGCAGGATCCCGGCGTGGTGCTGCTCGACGAACCCACCGCGGCGTTCGATCAGCACAGCGAGCAGTTGGTCATCGCCTACCTGCAGCGCTGGCTGGGCACGCGCACGCTGGTGCTGAGCACGCACAAGCGCAGCATGCTCGAACTGACCCGGCGTGCCGTGGTGCTGCGGCAAGGACGCGTGGTGGTGGATGGACCGGTGGAGCAGGTGCTGCAGGGCAACCGGGTACAGGCGCCGGCGCCGGCACTGGCGGGCGGCCATGGCTGAGCACTCCTCGATCGCGCTGCGGCGGCGGTTGGCCGATCCGCTGCTGGCTTCCACTCATCCGCTGTACCGGCCGTTGTTGTGGACCGTGTTGGCGACCGTGGCGATCTTCCTGGCCTGGGCGGCCTGGGCCGAGCTGGACGAGGTCACCCGTGGCGATGGCCGCGTGGTGCCGTACAGCCGCATGCAGAAGATCCAGAGCCTGGAGGGCGGGATCCTGGATCGGCTGCTGGTGCAGGAAGGCGAACTGGTCAAGCCGGGACAGCCGCTGGTGCGCCTGGAACGCACCCACTTCCTGACCAACTATCAGGAGTCGGTCAACCAGGAGCAGGTGCTGCATGCGGCGATCGCGCGCCTGGAAGCCGAAGTGCTGGGCAAGGACCGCATCGCCTTCCCTGAGCAGGTCGCCTCCAATGAGGCCTTGCAGCGTTCCGAGCGCGACCTGTTCGAGTCGCGCCGCAGCAAGCTGGCCGAAGGCAGCCAGGCGATCCAGCGGCAGATCCGCCTGGCCCAGGATCAGTTGAACATCGTGCGGCCGCTGGTGGCCAGGGGCGCGGTCAGCCAGGTCGAGGCGCTCAAGCTCAGCCAGGACATCGCCACCTTGCAGGGCCGGCTCGGCGAGCTGCGCAACAGTTACTTCCAGGAGGCTTATACCGAGCTGGCCAAGCGCAAGGCGGATCTCGGTGCGCTGGAGCCGATCGTGCGCCAGCGCCACGACCAGTTGCGCCGGACCGAGATCCTGTCGCCGGTGCGCGGACGGGTCAACACCGTGCTGATCAACACCCGCGGCGGCGTGATCCCGCCGGGCGAGCCGATCATGGAGATCATCCCGGTGGAGGAGCGGCTGCTGGTGGAGGCGCGGATCAAGCCGCGCGACGTGGCGTTCCTGGTGCCGGGCATGAACGCGCGGGTCAAGATCACCGCGTACGACTACACGATCTACGGCGAGCTCAACGGCACGGTCGAGCAGATCAGCGCCGATACCATCGAGGAGCAGACCCCGCATGGGAAGGAGTCGTTCTACCAGGTGCTGATCCGCACCGACGGCAGCCAGTTGCGCCGCGGTGGCGAAGCGTTGCCGATCATCCCCGGCATGGTGGCCGAGGTCGACATCCTCACCGGCAAGCGCAGCGTGCTCAATTACCTGCTGCGTCCGCTGTTGAAGGCGCGGTTGCGCTGAGCGCAACCGCGGCCGCCACCACTCAGCTGCGCGATTCGACCAGTGAGAGCGTGCAGGTTTCGCCTGGAGCAGATTGCCAATACTCGAAGCGCGAGAGCTTCTTGCCCGAGGTCTGCGCGGCAAGCAGGTTCGCATAGGCGGCCTTGCCGAACTCGTCGCCGAGGTTGAAGTAGACGATGTCGAACTTGCAGGTGGTGGAGAGCGCATCCTTGACGCTGAAGTAGGCCGTCGTGCCGCCCTGTACGCCCTGCACGCCGAGGCGGTCCACCGACTTGTCGGTTTCGGTCACCGCGGCCGCCGGCGCGCAGTAGAGCGCGATCAATGAGAGACAGAGCGTCGCTTTCAGTTTCATGGTGTCGTGTCCGTTTGTCTGAGTCGTGAGCGTCGAAACGGACATGCCCGCCGCCTTGCTTCGGCACGTATCGTTGCCGAAGACGCAGGTCGTGATGCATGCGCCGGTTCCCCGTCGCCATTGTGGCCAGGCGCCGGGCCCGGGCGTCAAGGCCAGGCTGCTTCGAGAAGACGGAGGCGGGCGGTTGCCGCGCTGTGTGGCGGCACCGGATTGCAGACACAAAAAAACCCGGAAAACTGTGGTTTTCCAGGCTTCTTGTGACCTTGAAACTGGTCGGGGAGACAGGATTCGAACCTGCGACCTCTACGTCCCGAACGTAGCGCTCTACCAGACTGAGCTACACCCCGAAGGAGCCGCACATGATACGGAGGTCTTCCGCATTCGGCAAGCGCCTTTGCAAAAAAATTTCAGTCCGCCGCGTCGGCCGCGTCCGCGGCGGCACCCGCCGCGTTGCGCTCGCGCGCCTCGAACCACATGCCGTTGAGGATGGCGGCGGTGGAGGCCAGGCCGACACCGAGAATCCAGGCGAAGTACCACATGATCGTTTCTCCTTGCGGGCGCGTCAGTACGCGTTGGGGTTGTCGTCCAGGGAGGCGGCGGTGACCTTGCCCTTGAGCACGCGGTACACCCAGGTGGTGTAGCCGAGGATGATCGGCAGGAACACCACGGTGGCCAGCAGCATGATCCACAGGGTCAGGTGGCTGCTGGAGGCGTCCCACACGGTCAGGCTGGAGCCGGGCTGGCTGGAGGAGGGCAGCAGGAACGGGAAGATCGCAAAGCCCACGGTCAGGATGATGCCGGCGATGGCCGCACCGGAGGCGATGAAGGCCAGGCCGCCGCGGCGCTTGCGCAGCAGCACCGCGCTGAGCAGCAGGCCGAGCAGGCCGGCGGCCGGGGCCAGGGCGGTCAGCGGCATGCGCTGGTAGTTGTGCATCCAGCCGCCGACCTCGCCGAGCACGGCGGTCTTCAGCAGCGGGTTGGTGGCGCCGTCGGTGACCACCTGCGAGGTGACCGTGTAGCCGGGCAGGCCGGTGGCCACCCACACCCCGGCACCGGCGAACAGCGCGCAGGCCGCCAGGGCGGCGATGCTGCCGTAGCGCGCCGCGCGCTCGGCCACCGGGCCGTCGGTCTTCAGCACCAGCATCGCCGCGCCGTGCGCCACCAGCATGCTCACGCTGAGCAGGCCGGCGAGCAGGGCGAACGGCATCAGCAGGCCGAAGAAGCTGCCGGTGTAGAACACCCGCAGGGTGTCGTCGAAGTGGAACGGCACGCCCAGCAGCACGTTGCCCACCGCCACGCCCATGATCAGCGCCGGGATGAAGCCGCCGACGAACAGCGCCCAGTCCCAGCCGTTGCGCCAGCGCTGGCTGGGCAGCTTGCCGCGGAACTTGAACCCGACCGGGCGCAGGATCAGCGCGAACAGGATCACGAACATCGCCAGGTAGAAGCCGGAGAAGCTCACCGCGTACAGCGGCGGGAAGGCGGCGAAGATCGCGCCGCCGCCCAGGATCAACCAGACCTGGTTGCCTTCCCAGACCGGGCCGATGGTGTTGACCACCAGCCGGCGCTCGGCGTCGGTCTTGGCCACGAACGGCAGCAGCGCGCCGACGCCCAGGTCGAATCCGTCCATCACCGCGAAGCCGATCAGCAGGATGCCCAGCAGCAGCCACCAGATCACGCGCAGCGCGGTGTAGTCCAATGCAATGAAGTCCATGGTGTGTCTCCTGCCGGGGTCAGAGGTGGCCGGCGGCCGCAGGTGCGGCGATCGGGGTGACGGGACGCGGGGCGGGTTGCAGCAGGGCGGGCAGGTCGTCCGGCCCCTTGCGGATCGCCTTGAGCATCAGCTTGATCTCGATGATCAGCAGCGTGGTGTAGATCGCCACGAAGCCGGCGAGGGTGATCAGGATGTCGTGCAGGGCCAGGCCGGAGGCGGCATAGAAGGTCGGCAGCACGCCTTCCACCGCCCACGGCTGGCGGCCGTACTCGGCCACGAACCAGCCGCACTCGATCGCGATCCACGGCATCGGCAGTGTCCACAGCGCCAGCTTCAGGAACCAGCGCTTGTCCTCGAAATTGTGCTTGCACGAGAACCACAGCGCGGCGGCGAAGAAGGCGATCAGGTAGAAGCCCAGGCCGGCCATCACCCGGAACGTCCAGAACAGCGGCAGCACCCGCGGCACCGTGTCCAGCGCGGCCTTGGCGATCTCCTCCGGCGTGGCGTTGAGGATGTCCTCGCGGTAGCGCTTGAGCAGCAGGCCGTGGCCCAGGTCCTGCCAGTGGCGATCGAACACCGCGCGCGCCTCGGCGTCGTTGCGGTTGGCCTTGAGCCGCTGCAGCGCGCCGTAGGCGATCTGCCCGCCGCGCACGCGGTGCTCGGCGCGCTTGACCAGTTCCAGGATGCCCGGCACCGGCGTGTTCAACGAGCGCGTGGCGATCAGGCCCATCAGGTACGGCACCTTGATCGCGTAGTCGTTCTTGCCGGTGGCCTGGTTGGGAATGCCGAAGGCGGTGAAGTCGGCCGGCGCCTGCTCCGTTTCCCACATCGCCTCGATCGCGGCCAGCTTCATCTTCTGGTGTTCGTTGGCGGCGTAGCCGCTCTCGTCGCCCAGCACCACCACCGACAGCGAGGAGGCCAGGCCGAACGCGGCGGCCACCGCGAACGAACGCCGGGCGATGTCGCGGTGCTTGCCGCGCAGCAGGTACAGCGCGCTGATCGACATCACGAACACCGCGCCGGTCACGTAGCCGGCGCTGACCGTGTGCACGAACTTGGCCTGCGCCACCGGGTTGAACACCACCGCCATGAAGTCCACCACTTCCATGCGCATGGTGTCCGGGTTGAATACCGCGCCGGTCGGGTTCTGCATCCAGCCGTTGGCGATCAGGATCCACACCGCCGACAGGTTGGTGCCCAGCGCCATCAGCCAGGTCACCATCAGGTGCTTGACCGGGGTGAGCTTGCTCCAGCCGAAGAAGAACAGGCCGATGAAGGTCGCCTCCAGGAAGAACGCCATCAGCCCTTCGATCGCCAGCGGCGCGCCGAAGATGTCGCCGACGTAGTGGCTGTAGTAGGACCAGTTCATGCCGAACTGGAACTCCATGACGATGCCGGTGGCCACGCCCATCGCGAAGTTGATGCCGAACAGCACGCCCCAGAACAGGGTCATGCGCCGCCACACGTCCTTGCGGGTCATGACGTACACGCTCTCCATGATCGCGATCATGAAGGACAGGCCCAGGGTGAGCGGGACGAACAGGAAGTGGTACATCGCGGTCATGGCGAACTGCAGCCGCGACAGCTCTACGACAGTGGTGTCGATCATGGCTGTGCTACCTCGTGGAAGATGTGCATCTGGGTGGCCGAGTGGCGGGAGATTGGAGGCGATCTTCCGCCGCTGCGGCGCGTTCGACCTTGATTCAGATCAATGTGCGGCACCGGGGTGCCCGGCATCGTGGCGGCCACGGCGGTTCCGGCCCGGAAGCGCCTTCCCGCTAAACTGGCGACTTCGTTCGCCGCGCCGAGCCCGTTTTGACCGATTCCGCCGAGCCGTCCACTGCATTGCCCGCCG
>NZ_AQOI01000686.1:0-17943 GCF_000364665.1 Xanthomonas sp. SHU 199 | reverse complement strand
CTGGTGGCGGTGCGCGAAGGCGCGGGTGGTGGTGGCGACGAAGGTCAGCGTGGCCGCGAACGCGGCGATGTGCGGCGCCATCACGCGACCTCCGCGAACAGCGCGCGCGGATCGCTGACCTGGCCGTTCACCGCGGCCCAGGCCGCGGTCAGCGGCGAGGCCAGCAGGGTGCGCGAACCCGGGCCCTGGCGGCCCTCGAAATTGCGGTTGCTGGTGCTCACCGCCAATTGCCCCGGCGCCACCAGGTCGCCGTTCATGGCGATGCACATCGAGCAGCCGGATTCGCGCCATTCCGCACCGGCCGCGCGTACCACCTCGTGGATGCCCTCGGCCTCGGCCTGGCGCTTGACGATTTCCGAGCCCGGCACCACCAGCATGCGCACGTGCGGCGCCACCTTGCGCCCGCGCAGCACCTGCGCCACTTCGCGCATGTCGCTGAGCCGGCCGTTGGTGCAGGAGCCGACGAACACCACGTCCACCGGCGTGCCGATCAGCGCGTGCCCGGCTTCCAGGTGCATGTAGTGCAGGCCCTTCTGCGCCGCCGGATCCTGCGCGGCCGGGATCGGCACGTCCACCGCGATCGCGGTGCCGGGGTGGGTGCCCCAGGTCAGGGTCGGGCGGATGTCGCGCGCGTCGATGCGCACCTCGGCGTCGAAGCGCGCGCCGGGATCGCTGCGCAGCTGCGACCAGCGCTGCACGGCGGCGTCGAAGTCGGCGCCCTTGGGGCCGCGCGGGGTGTTGGCGACCCAGTCGAAGGTGACCTGGTCCGGCGCGACCATGCCGGCGCGCGCGCCGGCCTCGATCGACATGTTGCACAGGGTCATGCGCTGCTCCATGTCCATCGCTTCGATGGTGGAGCCGCGGTATTCCAGCACGTGGCCGGTGCCGCCGTTGACCCCGATCACGCCGATGATGTGCAGGATCACGTCCTTGGCGCCCACTCCCGGCGCCAGCGGCCCGTCGACGGTGATCGCCATGGTCCTGGCCTTGCGCTGCAGCAGGCACTGGGTGGCCAGCACGTGGCCGACTTCGCTGGTGCCGATGCCGAACGCCAGCGCGCCGAACGCGCCATGCGTGGAGGTGTGGCTGTCGCCGCAGACGATGGTCATGCCGGGCTGGGTGAAGCCCTGTTCCGGCGCGATCACGTGGACGATGCCGCGGTTGTCCGAGCCCATGTCGAACAGTTCGATACCGTAGTCGGCGCAGTTGCGCGCGAGCATGTCCACCTGCGCCTCGGAGGCCGGGGTGTAGTACGGCAGCTTGCCGTCGGCGCCGCGCGGCAGGGTCGGCGTGGAATGGTCCATCGTCGCCTTGGTGCGGTCGGGCCGGCGCGGCGCCAGGCCGCGCGTCTTGAGTTCGGTGAACGCCTGCGGCGAGGTCACTTCGTGGATCAGATGCAGGTCGATGTACAGCACCGCCGGGGCGGCGGCGCTTTCGGGGACGACGACGTGCGCGTCCCACAGCTTGTCGTACAGGGTGCGGGGAGTAGCGGACATTGCGGAACTACCTGGCAGGAAAGCTGGGCGGGGAAGGGGAGCGAAGGCGAGCGTGCACGAGGACGATGACCGCGCTGTGGCCGCTCAGGCCAGCGCGTCGGCCGCGGCCGGCGCGCCCTGGCGCTGGCGCAGCACGCGGTTGGCCACGTCCAGCCAGGCCAGCGCACTGGCCTCGATGATGTCGCGGCTGGTGCCGGTGCCGTCGTACTCGACCTCGCCGTGGCGCACGCTGAGATTGGCCTCGCCGCGCGCGTCGGCGCCGATGCCGACGCTGTGTACCTGGTAGCTGTCCAGTACCAGCTGCACGCCGGTGGCGGCCGACAGTGCGGCGAACAGGGCGTCCACCGGGCCGTCGCCCTCGGCGCGCTCGCTGACCCGCTGGCCGTCCGGATCGGACAGCTCGACCTGCGCGCTGGCGCGCTGGCCGCGGTCGCTGACGGTCATCGACGACAGGCGGTAGCCCTGGCTCTCCGGCGCGTCCTGCATCATCGCCTGCAGGTCGGCGTCGTTGACCACGCGCTGCTGTTCGCACAGCGCCTTGAACGCGTCGAAGGCGATGTTCAGTTCGGCCTCGTCCAGCACGTAGCCGAGCGCACGCAGGCGCTGCTCGACCGCGGCGCGGCCGCTGTGGCGGCCCAGCACCATCTGCGAGGACTCCCAGCCCACGTCTTCCGGGCGCATGATCTCGTAGGTGCCGCGGTGGCGCAGCATGCCGTGCTGGTGGATGCCCGACTCGTGGGCGAAGGCGTTGCCGCCGACGATCGCCTTGTTGCGCTGCACCGGCATGCCGACCAGGCGCTGCAGCAACTGCGAGGTGGCGACGATGCGCGGGGTGTGGATCGCGGTGTCCAGTTCGTAGAACGCGTTGCGCACCTTCAGCGCCATCGCGATCTCTTCCAGCGCGCAGTTGCCGGCGCGCTCGCCGATGCCGTTGATGGCGCATTCCACCTGCCGCGCGCCGCCTTCCACCGCGGCCAGCGAGTTGGCCACGGCCAGGCCCAGGTCGTTGTGGCAGTGCGCGCTGAATACCACGCGGTCGGCGCCGGGGACGCTGGCGATGATCCGCGCGAACATGCCGCGGATCTCTTCCGGGGTGGTGAAGCCGACCGTGTCGGGCAGGTTGATGGTGGTGGCGCCGGCGGCGATCGCGACGCTGGCGACCTCGGCCAGGAAATCCTCCTCGGTGCGGGTGGCGTCCTCGGCCGAGAACTCCACGTCGTCCACGTACTGGCGCGCCAGCGCGACGTGCTTGCGCACCGACTCCAGCACCTGCTCGCGGGTCATGCGCAGCTTGTGCTCGCGGTGCAGCGGGCTGGTCGACAGGAACACGTGCAGGCGCGGATTGGCCGCCGCTTCCAGCGCCCGCGCCGAGGTCTCGATGTCGGCGGCCAGGCAGCGCGACAGCACCGCCAGGGTCGGGCCGCGCACTTCGCGGCCGATCAGCGCCATCGCCTCGCGGTCGGACTGCGAGCTGGCCGGGAAGCCGGTCTCGATGATGTCCACGCCCAGCTCGGCCAGGGCGCGCGCCATCACCAGCTTTTGCGGCGGGGTCATGCTGCAGCCGGGGGATTGCTCGCCGTCGCGCAGGGTGGTGTCGAAAATGCGGATGCGGGGGGTCTGGGAAGAAACGGAAGTGTTCACCAGATGGGTTCCTCTACGGCGGCGGTGGCTTGCGGATGGGGATGCGGGGACGCGGCGATGCGGGCAGGAGCGGGCGGGGCGGGACGTTGGCTACGAAGTCGCTCGGCGCTGCGGCGGCGCGGCTTGCGCGGCGGGCGCGGGCGCACCTCCGACAGCAGCGTCGCCAGCACGCCGGCGTCGATGTTGCCGCCGGACACCACCGCGCATTTGCGCTTGCCGGCGACGCGGCGCCCGGCCGCCAGGGCCAGCGCGCCGGCGCCCTCGGCGATGACGTGCTCCTCCAGCGCCAGGCGGACCAGCGTTTCGCGCAGTTCTGCCTCGCGCACGATCACCACGTCGTCGAGCAGGCTGGCGCACAGCCGGCGGGTGATGAACCCGGGGATTTTAACCTTGACGCCGTCGGCCAGGGTGGGCACCGGATCCACGGCGCGGACGTCGCCGCGGATCGCCCGCGCCATCGAGTCCACACCCTCGACCTGCGCGCCGACCACGCGCACGCCCTGCGAGCGCAGCGCCAGGGCCACGCCGGAGGCCAGGCCGCCGCCGCCGATCGGCACGATCACCACGTCCGGTGCGTGCGCGGCCAGCTCGATGCCGACCGTGCCCTGGCCGGCGATCACGTCCGGGTCGTCGAAGGCGGACAGGAAGCGGTAGCCGTTCTGCTCGGCCAGTTCGCGGGCGAAGGCGAAGGCCTCGTCGTAGCTGTTGCCGTGCTGGCGCACGGTGGCGCCCCAGTGCGCGACGCCGGCGATCTTGGTCTGCGGCGCGCCATGCGGCATCACCGTGATCGCCTGCACGCCCAGCCGGTGCGCGGCCCAGGCCACGCCCTGCGCATGGTTGCCGGCGGAGGCGCATATCACCGCGCGCTCGTCGCCGCGTTCCAGCCCGGCCAGCAGCGCATTAAGCGCGCCGCGGACCTTGTAGGAACCGGTGCGCTGCAGGTTTTCCAGTTTCAGCCAGACGCCGAAGCGCTCGGCGTAATGCACCGGCGTCGGCGGCAGATAGCGGCGCAGCCGCGCCTGCGCGGCCAGCACGTCGGCCACGCTGACGGCGACGTGGCCTACGTCCGGCTCCTGCGGGGCGGGGATGTTAGACATGCGCTCGGGACCCGCGGCCCGGGACCCGGGACCCGGGAAAAGCGGGTTCCCGGAGAAGCGACCTCCATGGAAGAAGACACCTCCGCGCAGTCCTGGCTTTCGCGCGTCTCGCGCTGCGCCTGACGCCCGCGGCGACCGCCACGGGTCCCGGGTTCCGGGCCGCGGGTCCCGACCGCCTCATACCACCCCATCCAGCGCGGTCACGCGCACCGATTCGCAGTCGTAGACCTTCTCCATCTGCAGGCGCAGGGTCTCGCCGGGGCGGTTGCCGTCCACCACCAGTTGCAGGTGCCAGCGGCCGGCGTCCTCGGCCACCGGTGCGCCGCTGATCGAGATCGGCGCGAAGCCGCGGCGTTCGGCCATGCCGATCGCGCGCAGCAGGGCGCCGTCGATCGGTTTCAGCACCAGGTCAAGCTGGTAACGCATGTGTCGTCTCCTGGCGCTGGGCAGCGGGATTGCTTTCCAGCATGGTGCTGTTGGCGGTATTCGGCGGCACCAGCGGCCACACGTTGGCGCGGGCGTCGATGGCCACGTGCAGCAGCGCCGGGCCCGGCTGCGCCAGCAGCTCGGCCAGCGCGTCGTCGACCTGGCCGCGCGCGGTGATGCGCTTGGCCGGGATGCCGAAGACCTGCGCCAGCGCGGCGAAATCCGGGTTGTCGGACAGGTCGATCTCGCTGTAGCGCTCGGCGAAGAACAGTTCCTGCCACTGCCGCACCATGCCCAGCGAGCTGTTGTCCAGCAGCACGATCTTCACCGGCAGCTTGCAGCGGGCGATGGTGACCAGCTCCTGCACGTTCATCATGAAGCTGCCGTCGCCGCTGACCAGCACCACGGTGCGGTCCGGGCAGGCGAACTGCGCGCCCATCGCCGCCGGCAGGCCGAAGCCCATGGTGCCCAGCGCGCCGCTGGTCAGGTGATTGCGCGGGTGGTTGAAGCGGCAGTGCTGGGCGACCCACATCTGGTGCTGGCCGACGTCGCAGGCGATCACGGTGTCGGCCGGGGCCAGTTCGCTCAGCCGCTTCAGCAGGCCGGGCGCATAGATGTCCTGCCCGGGCGCGTCGTAGCGCGCGCCGAACTTCTCGCGATGGCCGACGCAGCGGGCGTGCCAGGCCTCGCAGGTGCTGGTCGCCGCGGACAGCGCACGCAGCGCCTGCGCCACGTCGCCGGGCACGGCGATGTCGGCCTGGCGCAGCTTGGAGATCTCGCAGGCGTCGGCGTCCAGGTGGATGACCCGTGCGAACGGCGCGAACTCGGCCAGCTTGCCGGTGGCACGGTCGTCGAAGCGGGCGCCGACCACGATCAGCAGATCCGACTCCTGCACCGCCATGTTGGCGGCGCGGGTGCCGTGCATGCCGAGCATGCCCAGGTAATGCGGATGCGCGTGCGGCAACGCGCCCAGGCCGCGCAGGGTCAGCACGGTGGGGATGCGGGTGGCCTCGACGAACGCGCGGAACGCGTCCACCGCATCGCCCAGGGCGATGCCGCCGCCGCCGTAGATCACTGGCTTCTCGGCGCCGGCGATCGCCGCCAGCGCCTCGGCCAGCACCGCATCCTGCGGCGCCGGCGGGGTCGGCACCGCCGCCGGCACGTGCGCTGGCAGATGCGCGGCATCGGCCAGCTGCACGTCCTTGGGCAGGTCGATCAGCACCGGCCCCGGCCGCCCTTCGCGGGCGATGCGGAACGCGTCGCGCAGCACCTGCGGCAGGTCGTCCACGTGCCGCACCAGGAAGCTGTGCTTGACGATCGGCAGGGTCAGGCCGAACACGTCCAGCTCCTGGAACGCGTCGGTGCCCAGCAGCGGCGTGGCGACCTGCCCGGTCAGGCAGATCATCGGCACCGAGTCGAGCATCGCATCGGCGATGCCGGTGACCAGGTTGGATGCGCCCGGGCCGGATGTGGCGACGCACACGCCGACCCGGCCGCTGGCGCGGGCGTAGCCGTTGGCGGCCAGCGCCGCGCCCTGTTCGTGGCGGACCAGGATGTGCTTGAGCTGGCTGTCTACCAGCGCGTCGTAGAACGGCATGATGGTGCCGCCCGGATAGCCGAACAGCGTGTCCACGCCTTCGGCTTCCAGGGCCTGCGTCAGCCAGCGCGCGCCGTTGCGGGGCGTGCCGTGAGCGGAGGAGTTCATACGGTGGCGACCTTTCGGTGGAAGCGGGTGAGGGAGCCGCGGATTACGCGGCCTTGGTGCCGCCGGCGGCCGGTGCGGCAGCGGCGTCGCCGTTGAGCCACACCATCTTGGCGCGCAGCTGCTTGCCGACCGTTTCGATGGGGTGGTCCAGATCGGCCTGCTTGAACTTCTTGTAGTTCGGCAGGCCGGCGTCGTATTCGGCCACCCAGTTCTTGGTGAAGGTGCCGTTCTGGATGTCGGTCAGCACGTCGCGCATGCGCTCCTTGGTCGCCGCGTCGATCACCCGCGGGCCGCTGACGTAGTCGCCGTACTGCGCGGTCTCGGAGACGAACTCGAGCATGCGGGTGATGCCGCCTTCGTAGAACAGGTCGACGATCAGCTTCAGTTCGTGCAGCACTTCGTAGTAGGCGATTTCCGGCTGGTAGCCGGCTTCCACCAGCACTTCGAAGCCGGCCTGCACCAGCGACGAGGCGCCGCCGCACAGCACCGCCTGCTCGCCGAACAGATCGGTCTCGGTCTCTTCCTTGAAGGTGGTCTTGATCAGGTTGGCGCGCGCGCCGCCCAGGCCGGCGGCGTACTCCAACGCGAACTGCTCGGCCTTGCCGCTCTTGTCCTGGTACACCGCCCAGATGCACGGCACGCCGCGGCCGATCTCGTACTCGCGGCGCACCAGCGCGCCCGGGCCCTTCGGCGCGACCAGCACCACGTCCAGGTCGGCGCGCGGCTTGATCATGTCGAAGTGCACGTTCAGGCCATGCGCGAACAGCAGGCAGGCGCCCTGCTTCATGTTCGGCGCCAGCACCTCCTCGTACAGCTTCTTCTGCACCATGTCCGGGGTCAGCACCGCGACCAGGTCGGCGTCCTTGACCGCCTCGGCGGGGCTCTTCACCACGAAGCCGTCGGCCTGCGCCTTGGCTTCGGTCGGGCCGCCGGCACGCAGGCCGATGGTGACGTCGAAGCCGGACTCGCGCAGGTTCAGCGCGTGCGCGCGGCCCTGGCTGCCGTAACCGACGATGGCGATCTTGGTGGTGGGCTGGGCGGAACTGGTCATTGTGCGGATGTCCTTGAACGGTGTTGGAGTGGAGAGGGGTCTTGCATTCGTGGTCACTGAAACGAAAAACCCCGCGCCGTTGCCGGTGCGGGGTCTGATCGAATCCTGGCTGCTTGTCGCTTACACGCCGGTTCGTCCCGCACTTGTGGGCGAGGTAATAAGCACGAGTACGAGGAGCGACGCAGCAGCGTCCGCGCGCAACGCGGCGGGCTGGCGGGTCGACTTCGGGCGGGTGTGGCGCTGCAACATGCAGCGAGATAACCATGGGCTTTGCGCGACTGTCAACTGTGTTGCGGGCCTCCGCGGGCGAATGTGCCGAAAGCCGCGCCAGCACTGCATGGTTACGCATGAAACGGAGGCGCCGCAGGCGACGCATGGCGCCAATTGCGCGGAAATCCGGCCTTTGCGATGGCGCGATGTGAGCGCCTGCGCGGCGGTACCCGCCGCACTCGGGTACGGTGGGCGTCCCCTGTTCTCCGGAGAGCCGCGCATGTCCGTTTCGCTTCCTTCCCTGGCGCGCCTGGCGCTCGCGCTGGCACTGGCGACGTCGGTGCCGGCGCAGGCTGCCGACCGCATCACCGGCCAGCCGTTCGCCACGCGTTCGGAAGTGATCGCCCCGCACGCCATGGCCGCCACCTCGCAGCCGCTGGCCACGCAGATCGCACTGGAGACCATGCGTGAGGGCGGCTCGGCTGTGGATGCGGCGATCGCCGCCAACGCCGCGCTGGGGCTGATGGAGCCGACCGGCAACGGCGTCGGCGGCGACCTGTTCGCCATCGTCTGGGATCCGAAGACGCAGAAGCTGTACGGCTACAACGGCTCCGGCCGTTCGCCGAAGGCGCTGACCCTGGCCGAGTTCCAGCGCCGCGGGTTGAAGGAGATCCCGGCCACCGGTCCGCTGCCGGTCTCGGTGCCCGGTGCGGTCGACGGCTGGTTCGCGCTGCACGAACGTTTCGGGCGCAGGACGATGGCGCAGAACCTGGCGCCGGCGATCCGCTACGCCCGCGATGGCCATCCGGTGGCCGAGACCATCGCCTACTACTGGGATCGCTCGGTGCCGCGGCTGTCGCAGTACCCTGGCTTCAAGGAGCAGTTCACCATCGACGGCCACGCCCCGCGCAAGGGCGAGCTGTGGAAGAACCCGAACCTGGCCAACACCCTGCAGCAGATCGCCGACGGCGGCCGCGACGCGTTCTACAAGGGCCCGATCGCGCGCACCATCGATGCCTACTTCAAGGCCAACGGCGGCTTCTTGCGCTACGAGGATCTGGCCAGCCACCACGGCGAATGGGTCGAGCCGGTGTCCACCAACTACCGCGGCTACGACGTGTGGGAACTGCCGCCCAACAGCCAGGGCATCGCCGCGCTGCAGATGCTCAACATCCTGGAAGGCTACGACTTCTCCAAGATCCCGTTCGGCTCGGCCGAGCACGTGCACCTGTTCACCGAAGCGAAGAAGCTGGCCTTCGCCGATCGTGCGCGCTTCTACGCCGACCCGGCGTTCCAGCCGGCGCCGCTGGCGCGGCTGATCTCCAAGGACTACGCCGCGCAGCGGCGCGCGCTGATCTCGATGGACCGCGCGCTGAAGGAAGTGCAGCCGGGCACGCCGAAGCAATTGGAAGAGGGCGACACCATCTACCTGACCGTCGCCGATGCCGACGGCATGATGGTGTCGCTGATCCAGTCCAACTACCGCGGCATGGGCAGCGGCATGGCGCCGCCGGGGCTGGGCTTCATCCTGCAGGACCGCGGCGAGATGTTCGTGCTGCAGAAGGACCATCCCAACGGCTACGCGCCGGGCAAGCGTCCGTTCCAGACCATCATCCCCGCGTTCGTGACCAAGGACGGCAAGCCGTGGCTGAGCTTCGGCGTGATGGGCGGGGCGATGCAGCCGCAGGGCCACGTGCAGATCCTGATGAACCTGATCGACTTCCACATGAACCTGCAGGAGGCCGGCGACGCACCGCGGATCCAGCACGACGGCTCCACCGAGCCGACCGGGCAGGCCACCGCGATGCGCGACGGCGGCGAGCTGAACCTGGAAACCGGCTTCGCCTACGACACCATCCGCGAACTGATGCGCAAGGGTCATCGGGTGATCTTCGCCGACGGGCCATACGGCGGTTACCAGGCGATCGCGCGCGATCCGGACAGCGGCGTGTACTACGGCGCTTCGGAAAGCCGCAAGGACGGGCAGGCCGCCGGTTACTGAGGCCGGCCGCGCGCGGGGGCGTTCATTCCTGTGCGCGGGGCGCCGCCGCGTCTGCGTCGTCCCGCGCCGCCTGTTCGCGCGCGATCCAGGCCTCGATCATGTGCCGGGCGCGTTGCGCCTGGCGGCGTTGGCGGTTGGACTCGGCATCGAGCACGCGGTACAGCGACACGATCACCAGCACCATCAGCAAGGCGAACGGCAGCGCCGCGATGGTGATCACGCCCTGCAGCGCATCCAGGCCGCCGGCCAGCAACAGCACCGCGGCGATCAGCGCCACCGCCACGCCCCACACCAGCTTGCGCGCCAGCGGCGGGTCGCCGGCCTCGTCGGTGGACATGCTGGCCAGCACCAGCACCGCCGAATCGGCGGAACTGACGAAGAAGATCAGCAGCAGCAACAACGCCACGCTCGACAGCAGCAGCGACCCCGGCAGGCTGTCGAACAGGGTGAACAGCACCGTCTCGTAGCCGTTGTGCAGCGCCTGCAGCATGTCCACGTGGCCGAACAGCTGCGACCACAGCGCGGTGCCGCCGAACACCGAGAACCACAGGAAGCCGAGCAGGGTCGGCGCCAGCACCACGCCGACGACGAATTCGCGCACGCTTCGGCCGCGCGACACGCGGGCGATGAACGCGCCGACGAACGGCGCCCAGGCGATCCACCAGGCCCAGTAGAAGATGGTCCAGTCGGCGACCCAGCGGTCGCCGGAGAACGGCGACATGCGCAGGCTCATCGTCACCAGCTGATTGAGGTAGGCGCCCAGCGTGGTGGTGAAGGTGTCGAAGATGAAGCCGGTGGGGCCGAGCACCAGCACCGCGGCCAGCAGCAGTGCCGCCAGCGCCAGGTTGATGTTGGACAGCCACTTGATGCCGCGTTCCACACCGGTGCTGGTGGACAGCATGTACAGCACGAAGGCCACGCCGATCACCGTCAACTGCAACGGTACCCCGGCGTGCACGCCGAACACGCGCTGCACGCCGGCGGCGATCTGGATGGTGCCGAAACCCAGCGTGGTCGCCACGCCGACCGCGGTGGCGACCACCGCGGCGATGTTCACGCACTGCCCGATCCAGCCGCGGTGATGGCGGCCGATGACCGGCTGCAGGATGTCGCTGATCAGCCCGCGGCCGTTGCGGTTGTACTGGAACCAGGCCATCGCCAGCCCGATCAGCGCATACACCGCCCAGGGATGCAGGCCCCAGTGGAAGAAGGCGTAGCGCATCGATGCGCGTGCCGCCTGCATGCTCTCCGGCGCCAGCCCTTCCGGCGGCTTGAGGAAATGCGAGATCGGCTCGGCCGCACCCCAGAACACCAGGCCGATGCCCATGCCGGCGGCGAACAACATCGACAGCCAGCTCCCGCGCGAGAAATCCGGCTCGGCGTCTTCGCCGCCGATGCGCAGGTTGCCGAAGCGACCGAACGCCAGGTACAGCAGGAAGCTCAGGGTCAGGAACACGATCAGCAGGTACAGCCAGCCGGCACTGCGGATCACGTCGGTCAGCGCGGTCTGCACCACGTCATTGAAGGGGCCGGGGGCAACGCCGGCGATCAGGACCAGCAGCGCCACCAAGGCGATGGAAATGCGGAACACCATGGGGGCGTGTCTCCAGTCGTGGAACGGATGAGAGGCGCTACGGCCGTCAGACCGACCCACGGCAAACGGGCGGGGAGACGACGCAGCGGGTCTGCACCGGCGTCGCGTCGCGCCCATGGCGTGTGGCCTGCCGCATCGCAGTGCCGGTGCACTGCACGGTCGCGCCACATCGAACGTTTGGCGCCAAATCCAGGAGCGGTCGGGCGTTGCGATGGCCCCATGTTCGCGAAGACGACGTCATGGTCGTGTCGTCGGCAGGTCTGCCGATGCGCATCCCTTGCATGATGGTGATCCCGGTTGGAGCGTGTGTCGCTGCGAGGGCGCGGCAGGAGCCGATACCATGGCCGCAGCACTGAGGAAGACGCCGATGGCCTTGTTCTCACGCAGTCCCGATGCCGACGCCGCGCCCATTGCCGGTTTGCCGGATGCCCCGATCGCGCTGTTGCGGCTGGAGCCCGACGGTCGCGTGAGTGCCGCCAACCGTGCCGCCCTGGACCTGCTGGGCGTCCCGGCCGAAACGCTGCTCGGCGCTGCCAGCGAGGCGGTCTGGGGCTTGCCGCTGTCCGCCCTGGTCGACAGCGAAGGCAGTTGGCAGGCGCCGGGGGGCGATCCCGCGCGCCGCGTGCGCTACCAGCGCGACCGCGATCGTGGCGGCCAAGGCTGGCTGCTGTCGCTGCCGCATCCGGAAACCGCGGCACTGTTGCGCGACGTCGCGCTGCTCGCCGAGGGCCAGCCGCAGGGTGCGACCAGCCCGGCGCTGCAGGCGCTGGCGCAGCGGATCCAGGAGGGGGTGGTGGCGCAGACGCTGCTGGATCGGGTCGGCGAGCGGCTGACCGGCTGCGATCTGGATCTGGGGCTGCACACGCCGCTGTCGGCGCAGGAGGCCGAGGCGATGCCGGGACGGCGCCTGTCGGCCGGCTTCGGCAACCTGGCCGAGGCGATCCGCCAGGCGGTGGCGCTGTCGTTGCAGATCGCCGCCGACGTGCCGCACGTGGTCGCCAAGAACGACGAACTGGCGCGGCAGTCCCAGACCCAACTGGAGGCGCTGCAGACCGTGCTGGGCACCACCCGGCAGTTGCTGCAGAGCCTGCACGAGATGGACCGCGACCTGCGCGCGGTGATCGCGGTGGCGGCCAGCGCAGACGACAGCGCCCGCCAGGGTGTGGAGGCGGCGCGCATCCTCGGCCAGGCGATGCAGGAGGTGGCGCGGCGTTCGGCACGCGCCAACCAGGTCATCGAGGTGATCGATGCGGTCGCATTCCAGACCAACATCCTCTCGATCAACGCCAGCATCGAAGCGGTGCATGCCGGCCCGGCCGGGCGCGGTTTCGCGGTGGTCGCCACCGAAATCCGGCAACTCGCCGAGCGCGCCGCCACCGCGGCACGCGACGTGCGCAGCATCATCGGCGAGACCGGCGCCGCCCTGCAGGACAGCGCGGCCTCGGCGCAGCGCACCGAGCAGGTGCTGGGCGGCATCGGCGCGTTGCTCGGCCGCGCCAGTGCGGCGATGGAGGCGGTGGCCGGCCGCATCGCCACGCAGAGCGGAGAGATCGGTGGCATCGACCGTGCCATCGAGCACGTGGTCGGGCTCAGCCGCAGCAATCTGCAGCACGCCGCGCAGGTGGTGCAGCGCAGCGCCGACCTGGCCGCGGGCAGCGACACCCTGCACGACTGCGTGAACCTGTTCCGGCTGCCCGCCGATCCGATGCGCCAGCCACGGCATGCGCGCGTGCGCGATCTGGCCCAGGCCGCTGCGGTCAGCGTCGGCCAGGCCTTCGAGGCAGCGCTGATACGCGGGCGCATCGGCGAGGAGGCGCTGTTCTCCACCGAGTACGTGCCGATCCCCGGCATCGACCCGCCCAAGTACCGCACCGCATTCGATGCGTTGTGCGACGAGCTGCTGCCGCCGCTGCAGGAGCCGCTGCTGGCCGCGCATCCGTGGATCGTGTTCGCGATCTGCGCGAACGTCGACGGTTACGTGCCGACCCACAATCTGCGCTTCAGCCAGCCGCTCAGTGGCGACCGCGCGCGCGACCTGGTCGGCAACCGCAGCAAGCGCATCTTCGCCGACCGGGTCGGCCGCAATGTCGGCCGCCACACCGAGCCCTATCTGCTGCAGGTGTATCGGCGCGATACCGGGCAGATCCTGTTCGACCTGTCGGTGCCGGTGCATGTCCGCGGGCGCCACTGGGGCGGCTTGCGCGTGGCCTACATGCTGGAATGAGCCGGCGCGCGCGTTGGCAAAAAAAATGCCGCCGGCAGTGCCGGCGGCGATGAGAGAGAGCTCTGATTCTTGTGCGCGCAGGCTAGGCGGGCCACGTGGCCGCGGTTTGTCGCCGGCGCCGCCGCGTGTGGCGGCGCTGACACATGCGCGCGGCGGCTGTGCCGGCGTTCAGCCGCATCGGTTGGCGGCGAGCGGCGGAAACGGGTCTAATAGCCGTAGAAGCGGGGGTACCGTCGGCGCAGGCCGCGGTTGAGACAGTCCCTTCGAACCTGATCCGGTTGATACCGGCGTAGGGAAGCTTCGCAAGTCCGCTGCGGGCGCGTGCGCGTCCGGGGCGGGCCCGCGCCGCCGCTTCGTCCGAGATGCGAGTCCGCTCGCACCCGTCCCGCTTCCCCTGCGGGTCACTTGAACCAGGACGAACGCCGATGAACGCCGTACCCAATCCGCTGCAGCAGCAGACCGACACCTTGTCCGCGGCGGTGACCCGCCCGATCCCCGGTTCGCGCAAGATCTTCGTGCCGGGCTCGCGCGCCGATCTGCAGGTGCCGATGCGCGAGATCGCGCTGACCCGCACGCCCACCGTGTTCGGCGGCGAGGAAAATGCCCCGATCACCGTCTACGACACGTCCGGGCCGTACACCGACCCGCAGGCGCGGATCGATCTCGGCGCCGGCCTGGCGCCGCTGCGCGCCGCCTGGATCGCCGAGCGCGGCGACAGCGTGGCGCTGGCCGGGCTCAGTTCGCAGTTCGGGCGCGCGCGCGAGGACGATGCGCGCCTGCAGGCGGTGCGCTTCCCGGCACGGCGTCTGCCGCGACGCGCCCGCGACGGCGCCAACGTCACCCAGATGCACTACGCACGGCGCGGCATCGTCACCCCGGAAATGGAGTTCGTGGCGATTCGGGAGAACCAGCGCCTGCAGGATCTGCGCGATGCGCAACTGCGCGCGCAGCATCCCGGCGAAGCGTTCGGTGCCGCCATCCCGCGGCAGATCACGCCCGAGTTCGTGCGCGACGAGATCGCCCGCGGACGCGCCATCCTGCCGTGCAACATCAACCATCCGGAAAGCGAGCCGATGATCATCGGCCGCAACTTCCTGACCAAGATCAACGCCAACATCGGCAACAGCGCGGTCAGTTCCGGCATCGCCGAGGAAGTGGAAAAACTGGTGTGGGCGATCCGCTGGGGCGGGGACACGGTGATGGACCTGTCCACCGGCAAGCACATCCACGAGACCCGCGAATGGATCGTGCGCAACTCGCCGGTGCCGATCGGCACCGTGCCGATCTACCAGGCGCTGGAGAAGGTGGATGGCCGCGCCGAGGAACTGACCTGGGAGATCTTCCGCGACACCCTGATCGAGCAGGCCGAACAGGGCGTGGACTACTTCACCATCCATGCCGGCGTGCTGCTGCGCTACGTCCCGCTGACCGCCAAGCGCGTCACCGGCATCGTCTCGCGCGGCGGCTCGATCCTGGCCAAGTGGTGCCTGGCGCATCATCGCGAGAACTTCCTCTACACCCACTTCGAGGACATCTGCGAGATCATGAAGGCCTACGACGTGGCCTTTTCGCTCGGCGACGGCTTGCGCCCGGGTTGCATCGCCGACGCCAACGACGCCGCCCAGTTCGGCGAACTGGAAACGCTGGGCGAACTGACCAGGCTCGCCTGGAAGCACGACGTGCAGACCATGATCGAGGGCCCCGGCCACGTGCCGATGCAATTGATCAAGGAGAACATGGACAAGCAACTGCGCGAGTGCGGCGAGGCGCCGTTCTACACGCTGGGGCCGCTGACCACCGACATCGCGCCCGGCTACGACCACATCACCTCGGCGATCGGTGCGGCGATGATCGGCTGGTTCGGCACCGCGATGCTGTGCTACGTCACGCCCAAGGAGCATCTGGGCCTGCCCAACCGCGCCGACGTGCGCGACGGCATCATGGCCTACAAGATCGCCGCGCACGCCGCGGACTTGGCCAAGGGCCATCCCGGCGCGCAGGTGCGCGACAACGCCTTGTCCAAGGCGCGCTTCGAGTTCCGCTGGGACGACCAGTTCCATCTCGGCCTGGATCCGGAGAAGGCGCGCGAGTTCCACGACGAGACCCTGCCCAAGGACGCGCACAAGCTGGCGCATTTCTGTTCGATGTGCGGACCGCACTTCTGTTCGATGAAGATCACCCAGGACGTGCGCGACTACGCGGCCGAGCACGGGGTCGATGCGGAAGCGGCGCTGCAGGCCGGCATGGCCGAGAAGTCGGCGCAGTTCCTGGCGGCTGGCGCGCAGGTGTACCGCGCCGAGTGAGCGCACGGCGGTCGGCGCCGCAGGGCGCCGCCGCCACTGCCGACATGGACCTGGCCGTGCGTGTGTGTGCGGCGTGCGCCGCGATCATGACGACGGCGTCATCCACACGCGCGTCTATGATGCGCGCTGGGTCGCCACAGGGAATGTCTCATGCTGCGCTATGCGTTCGCGCTGCGTCGCCATCCGTCCGCGCTGTTGCTCGCAGTGCAACTGCTGGGCGTGCTGCTGTATCCCTGGATGGAGGACACCGCGGCCGGGCGCGCGCTGTTCGGCGCCTTCGGCATCGTGGTGCTGGCGCTGGCGTTGTGGGTGGTCAACCGCGGACCCTCGGCGCTGTGGATCGCCTGTTGCCTGGCGCTGCCGTCGGTGGCGCTGTCGATCGCCGCGGCGCTGCTCGGCAATCCGGCGATGACCGCCTGGGCGCAATTGCTGGAAAGCCTGCTGTACTTCTATACCGCCGGCAGCCTGATCGCCTACATGCTGCAGGACCACGTGGTCACCCGCGACGAGCTCTATGCGGCCGGCGCCACCTTCACGCTGCTGGCCTGGGCCTTCGCGTTCGTCTTCGCGGTGTGCCAGCAATGGCTGCCGGGCAGCTTCACCGCGGCCGTGGACGCGGCCTCGCCGCGGACCTGGATGGAATTGCTGTATCTGAGCTTCAGCGTGCTCTCGGGCGTGGGCCTGAGCGATGTCGTGCCGGTGCAGCCGTTCGCCCGCGCGCTGGTGATGATCGAACAGTTCGCCGGCGTGATGTACATCGCCTTGGTGGTGTCGCGACTGATTGGGCTCAGCGTCACACGCCACATGAAGACGTGAACGTGGCGTAAAAAAAGCGCGCCCAGGGGCGCGCAGTCATGGAGCGATTATGTGAATTTCGTCGGCGGAGAGAGAGCCTGAATGCGTCGTCGCGGTTGGCGGCGGCGATGACTAGAGTAGAATTGAGTGACAAGCCGCGCTTGGCGGCATCCGCTGCCTCGTTTTGCCGAGTTTGCTCGTTGGCCTCTGTCGCGGGGCCACGCGTGGCCGCGCAGCCGCCGCATTCGCGGCACCTTCCTCACGGCGTTCTTCGTTGTCCAACATGGTTTCCTCATCGTCCGCCACATCGACGCTTCCGCAACGGATGCAGGTCGGCGATTGCCTGGTGCTGCTGTCCTTGCGGGAAGTGCATGCGCCGCGCGCGCGCCGGCCGCAACGGCTCACGCCCAAGGCGATGGGCGTGCTGCGGGTGTTGCTGGGGCAGCCGGGTCAGGTGGTGGAGCGCGAGGCGCTGTTGGCGCAGGTCTGGCCGGACACGCAGCCGACCAACGATGTGGTGACGCAGGCCATCACCCAGTTGCGCAAGGCGTTCGCGGCCGGCGTGCGCGGCGAGGCGCCGGTGTACATCGAGACCCTGGCCAAGACCGGCTACCGCCTGGTGGCACCGGTACAGGCCTTGCCGGATGTCGAGGCCGAGGAGACGGCTGCGGCGCGCGTTCCGGCCATCGCCCCTGCGGCGCGGCGGCGCGCGCCGTCATGGCTCGCCGCTGCCGCCGGTGCGGCGTCGATGCTGGTGCTGGCGCTGGCCTGCTGGTGGTGGTTCGCGCGCCCCGAGGCCGTGCCCGCCGACAGCGCCGAGCAGGAACGCGTGCTGGGCAGCCCCAAGCGGCCGTACCGGCTGATCACCGCCATGTCCGGGTTCAAGCTGGAGCCGGCGCTGTCTCCGGATGGCGCGCAGGTGGCCTATGCCGCACGCGCCACCGGCAGCGATGGCACCCAGCTGCTCATCCAGCCGACCAGCGGCGCTGCCGGCAGTACGCCCCCGCGCTCGCTGGGCGTCCCGGCCCGCGGCGCCTCCGACCGCCTGCCCGCCTGGTCGCCCGACGGCACGCACATCGCCTTCGCCCGACTCGGTGCCGACCGCCAGTGCCGGGTGATGCTGGTGCAGGCCGACGGGCGCACGCCCGCGCGCGAGGTCGCGCGCTGCGACGACAGCGAATTGCTCAGCTTCGACTGGACGCCGGATGGCCGCGGCCTGGTGTTCGGCAGCATGAACGGGCGTCAGCCGGCACGCGGCATCCGCGTGCTGGATCTGGGCAGCGGGCGCTGGACGGCGCTGGATTATCCGGTCGCCGCCGGCGATTTCGATTACGCGCCGCGCTACTCGCCGGACGGCAAATGGATCGCCTTCGTGCGCAATCCGCAGATGGGCGGGCTG
>NZ_AQOI01000685.1:0-17131 GCF_000364665.1 Xanthomonas sp. SHU 199 | reverse complement strand
GCTGTTCGCGTCCACCGGCCGCGACGGCCAGCCGAGCATCGCGCCCGACGGGCGCCAACTCGCCTTCACCTCCGATCGCGACGGCAGCTACGCGCTGTGGTGGGGCGATGTGCGCCAGCCGACCTCGTTGCGGCTGATCGAGGGCGTGCGGCCGGAGACCCGGCAGCCCTTGGCGTGGTCGGCCGACAGCCAGGCGTTGCTGGTCAGCGGCCGCGATGCGCAGGGGCATTCGGCGATCTATGAGGTCCGGCCGCAATCCGGCAGTGTGGCGGCCTTGCCGGTGCCGGCCGGCGAGCCGCTGCAGGCGTTGTACACCGCCGAACCCGCTCAACTGCTGGTCCTGCTGGGCGAGAACGGCCGCACCCGCCTGCAGTTGTACGACCGGCGCGCGGTGCCCTGGCGGCCCTTGGCGACCTTGCCGGATGTTTCCCAGGTCCGTGCCGATCCTGCCACTGGGGAGATCCTGTTCACCCGGCTCGCGCGCAGCGGCCTGTGGCGCGTCGATGCCAGCCTGGATCTGGCCAGCGTGCGTGTCGTGGACGACAGTCTGCCATCGCTGTGGCGCTACCGCAGCTGGGCGCTGGGCCCCGAGGGTGCGGTGCATTACCTGTTCCAGACCGGCGAATGCGCCAGCCGCATGGCGCGGATCGACGGTGGCCTCGCTGCAAGCGTGTGCCTGGACCGCGACCACTTCAGTGCGGTCAACGGCTTCAGCATCGATCCGCGCAGTGGCGACGCCTATGTGGCACTGGCGGTCGAGGATGGCAGCGAGATCGGCTTCATGCGCGTGCACGAGCAGCCGGAATGGTTCTCGACCATCTCGCACAACTGGCTGATCCGGAAGGAAAAATAGGCTTCGTAAGTTGTTCGTAAGGGCGTCGTGGCGATTTCGGACAACTATCGCCAAGACGTCCTGACCTGCCGCCACATTCGGCAAAGACTGCGCACCGGTTTACGTCAAGCAGGTGCTCGGATGCGGCAATCTTTCCTGGTCGATCATGGACAACAACTGGTGCTGGACGCCGACGACGCGCCGGCGGGTCCGGCCTGCCTGGGCGCGGCGCGCTTGGCCAGCGTGCAGGCCTCGGCGAATGCCTTCACGGTCTGGCTGCAGTTGCGTGGCAGCGCCTGGATCGAGGCCAAGGAGGGGCGTTTCGCCCTGCGCCGCGGCCAGTGGCTGGCCTTCGAACGCGACTCGCGGCCGATGCTGCAGACCGACCGCGACGGCCTGTGCATCGGCCTGAGCCTGGACGGCGAGGCGCTGAAGGCCTTGGGCCGGATGGCCGACGAGACCTTGTACGCGGGGCGCGGCGAGTTGTCGCTGCGCGAGACGCGGACCGCCTTGCGCCTGTGGCGGCAGGCGGCGGCGCGGCCCGGCGATGCGTTGGCGATGCGGCCGGTGCTGCTGCATCTGGCCTCCATGCAGGGCGAGTTGTCGCGCCGCGTGCAGCGCTGTCCCGGGCGCTCGCGGATGCGCAAGCGCCAGGTGTTCGGGCGCATGCAGCGTGCGCGGCTGTATCTGGACGGCCATCGCGACCGCGTGGTGCGGATCAGCGAACTGGCCGAGCTGACCAACTTCTCCGGCTGGTACCTGTCCAAGACGTTCCAGAGCCTGTACGAGGAAAGCCCGCAGGCGTTGTCGGCGCGGCTGCGCCTGGAGCGCGCGGCGGACCTGTTGCGCGACACCACGATGATGATCGGCGAGGTGGCCGCCGCCAGCGGATTTGACAACTGCTGCAGCTTCGCGCGGGCGTTCCGCGCTCGCTTCGGCGTCTCCGCCTCGCAATATCGCCATGGCAGCACCGTGCCGCCAGAATCGGCAAAGTCTGCAGGCGACAGCGGCAAAGCAGCCGCGCTCACCGGAACGTAACGTGCCGAGGGCGTCTTAACACGCCCCTAACGTTACCCTGGAGAGATTGATGAACCTTCGCACTCCCGCAGTGCGGCTGGGCTTGCTGCCCGCCAGCATCGCGATCGCGTTGACGCCGGCGATTGCCGGCGCGCAAGAAGCCGCCGCCTCGTCCACCACCACGCTGGACCGGATCGAAATCACCGGTTCGCGTATCCGCAGCGCCGACGTCGAAACCCAGCAGCCGATCCTGACCCTGGACCGCCAGGCGCTGGAGCGCCAGGGCTACACCTCGGTCGCCGACGTGCTGCAGAACCTGACCTCGGCCGGTTCCCCGGCGATCTCGCGCGCCGATGCGCTAGCGTCCGGCGAAAACGTCGGCGGCTACTACGTCGACCTGCGCAACCTCGGTGCCGAGCGTACCCTGGTGTTGTTGAACGGCAAGCGCCTGGGCGCGACCACCTCCGGCCTGCAGGACCTGAGCCAGGTCCCGATGGCGGCGATCGAGCGCATCGAAGTGCTGAAGGACGGCGCCTCGTCGATCTACGGTTCCGATGCCATTGCCGGTGTGGTCAACATCATCACCCGCAAGCGCTTCGACGGCGCCGAAGTCTCGGCCGAGTTCGGCCAGTTCGGCGAAGGCGACGGCAAGACCTCGCAGTACTCCTTCACCATCGGCACCCAGGGCGAGCGCGGTGGCGTGGCGCTGACCGCCGAGTACTCCAAGCAGGATCCGGTGTTCGCCAAGAACCGTTGGTTCAGCCGCGACGGCAGCCGTGGTCCGAACTCCACCCCGAGCAGCTGGAGCCCGATCAGCCAGAACGGCAGCTGGTGCAACCCGCTGACCGTGGACTGTTCCGATCCGAACGTGGCGGTGTGGCAGACCCTGAACCAGGGCGGCAACCCGAACAATCCGGCCGACTACCACCCGCTGACGGCGGCCGAGCGCGCCAACTCCAACCAGCAGATGATGGTGCAGACCGGCATCGAGCGTAAGTCGGTGTTCGCCAACGCCAACTACGACCTGACCGACTCGATCGTCTTCAACGCCGACGTGCTCTACAACGAGCGCACTACCGATCAGCAGATCGCCGGCTATCCGTACCAGTCCGCCGCGTTCGGCACCCCGCTGGCCGGCGACAGCGCGTTCAACCCGATCGGCCAGGACATCGACTTCCGCCGCCGCCTGTGGGAAGTGCCGCGCACCACCGAGAGCAAGCTGAAGACCACGCGCTTCGCGCCGACCATCAGCGGCTCCTTCGAGTTCGCCGACAAGAGCTGGGACTGGGACGTCGGTGCGCTGTGGAACCGCAACGAGAGCACCAAGACCGGTCACGGCGACATGAGCCTGATCGCGGCGCGCCAGGCGCTGGGTTCGTCCTTCATCAACGCCAACGGCGTCGCCCAGTGCGGCACCGCCGCCGCGCCGGTGTCGCTGAGCGCCTGCCGCCCGTGGAACCCGCTGCTGCCGTTCGGCGTGGCCGGCCCGGGTTCGCTGGCCGATGCGGACACCCAGGCCTTCCTGTTCCCGTACTTCACCGATACCGGCCTGACCAAGACCACCAGCTACACCGCCAACCTGAGCGGCACGCTGGCGACGCTGCCGGCGGGCGACCTCGGCATCGCGGTCGGCTACGAGCACCGCAAGGAAGAAGGCCGCTTCTCGCCGGACGCCTTCGCGCAGTCGGGTGAGAGCACCGGCCTGGGCGCCAAGACCACCTCCGGCAACTACGATCTGGACGAGTTCTACCTCGAGTTGAACGTGCCGATCCTGGCCGACATGGCGTTCGCCAAGCAGCTGACCCTGAACCTGGCCAGCCGCTATTCGGACTACAGCAACTTCGGCGACACGGTGAACTCCAAGTTCGGCTTCACCTGGAAGCCGATCGACGAGCTGCTGGTCCGCGGCACCTACGCCGAGGGCTTCCGCGCCCCGACGATCAGCGATCTGTACGGCGGCCTGAGCAGCAGCTTCGAGTCGTACGTCGATCCGTGCGGCGTGGGCGCGCCGAACAGCGTCAACGGCAATGCGGCGTGTTCCGCGGCCGGCGTGCCGGTCGGCTACACCCAGCTGGGCCAGGGCTACGTGCCGTGCACCACCTATCCGTGCCAGACCCCGGACGAGTTCATCAGCGGCTCCAACCCGAACCTGCGTCCGGAAACCTCCACCAGCAAGACCGCCGGTCTGGTGTGGAGCCCGCGCTGGGTGCAGGGCCTGGACATCTCGCTGGATTGGTACCGCTACGAGATCAAGGACATGATCATCGCCGATAGCGTCGACCGCATCCTGCGCGACTGCTACGTGCTGGGCAATGCCGAGCGCTGCGCCGGCGTGACCCGCGCCGCCGACGGCCACATCTCGGCGATGACCTACGGCGTGGCCAACCTCGGCCAGATGGAGACCGAAGGCTACGATCTGGGCATCCGCTACCGTCTGCCGGAAATGGCGTTCGGCAAGATCATGATCGACTGGCAGACTAGCTACGTCAGCAAGTACGACGAAGCCGGCCAGAACGCCGCGGGCGACAACATCACGATCGGTCGCGTGGGCGAGCCGGGCATCTTCCGCGTGCGCTCCAACCTGGGCGTGAACTGGACGCTGGGCGACTTCGGTGTGAACTACACCCTTCGCTACTATTCCGGCATGAAGGAAAGCTGCATCTCGCTGGCCACGGACTACTGCGATGCGCCGGACCACTTCGCCAACGGCGAATCCGATCCGCTGCGTCACACCGGTTCCAACACCTTCCACGACCTGCAGGTCAACTGGAAGGCGCCGTGGGACGCGACGATCGCCATCGGTGCGAACAACGTGTTCGACCACCGCGGCCCGCTGATGTACTCGGCCCCGGACAGCAGCTTCGCCTACTACGGCGGCTTCGACATCGGTCGCTACGTGTACATGAAGTACACCCAGCGCTTCTGATCGAGCTGTTTGCGTGACACGAAGACGGGCCGCAAGGCCCGTCTTTTTTTGTTCACCCAACTGAGGGGAGATAGGCACACGGCCGACCCGATAAGGTTGGGGGTGTCGAGACAGCCGCGACGGCGCCTACGTTTTTCTCAAGATCCGTGCCGTCTTGCCTGATGTTGAGGGGAACATCTTTGATTTCTGGTATGAGCGCGGCGGCCCGCCTGGGCAATGTGTCGCCGTGCCCATGGCGGCTACCGTTCTACCAAAGCAATCGGTTGAGGCTGGCGTACTCGATGCCAGCGCGGGGCACGCTGGAAAAGTTGCCGGCTAGGAAGTCTTCGACACTGTTCACGCCGGCACCGAAAGCGTGCTGGAACAGCGCCGGGCCGGCGCTGATCCGACGCACACCGGCCTCGCGCAATGCCAGCAGCGACGGTAGCCCGGGAACCGTCATTACGTTGAGCGGCATCGCGACCTTTGCCGCGATCTCGGCAATTTCCTTGATATCGGTGATGCCTGGCACGAAGCCGCCGTCTGCACCTGCGCCCCGGTAGCAAGACAAGCGATGGATCGCCATGTCCACCGCATCACGCCCGGAAGCGAGGCCGCGCAAGTAAACGTCGGTGCGTGCGTTGATGAACAGCGGCGTGTCGCCGAGAGCCTGACGGGCCATGCGGATCTTCTCCATCAACAGCTCGGGCGTACCTGCACCATCTTCCAGATTGATCCCAACCGCACCGATGGCCGCGATTTCCTTCGCCAGCTCCGCCACGGCGTGCGGGTCGTCGCTATAACCGTCCTCCAGATCGATACTGACCGGAACTGACGAGACACGGGCAATGGCGCGTACCTGATGCAATAGTGCATCGAGCGGTAGTGCACCGCCATCGGCATAGCCGCAAGCCCAGGCCAGAGCCGCACTGCTGGTACCGATAGCTGGAGCGCCTGCCCGTTGCCAGAGTGCTGCGCTGACGGCATCCCAAGCGTTGGCGATTAACAGGGGGGTGTTGGTGCGATGAAGGTCTAAAAACCTGAAAAAAACGGGTGCGCTCATGACGTGTTGCCTTAGGCGGGCGAGTGGCCGAAATGTGGCATCGGCCGCGCTAAGTGTCTTGCCATTTTCGGACATCAACCTCGACAAACCGAAACCTTACCTAAGGCTTGAACTAGGTCAACTTGGCCGCGCCAGCGGACAAGCTCGGCTTGAATGCATCATCAGGCAACTGCACTTGTAGCTATCCGCACCTATGCGATTGACGGGGCATGCCACCACCGGGCAGACCGCGGATACGTGTTGGCGCGAGTGCACCAGCGTGTCGTGCTGCCGCTGCAACGCCTGCAGCATCCGCTCTCGGTGTACGAGGCCTTGCTGGACATGGCGCGATGGGCCTGCAGCACGAGCGTATCGCCGAGGTGTACGAGCAACGCAAGCTTCACCGGGCTGGGCAGTGACTGGCCGGCTCTGGTGCAGCAAGCGGTGCGCGATGGCGCCCGCTTCGCCGACTTCTCCTGGAACTGCGCTCGCGAGCAAGCCGCGCGCGCCATGGTCGGGCTCAGGCCGAGGTCAGCCCCATCAGGTTCTCGGCATGCTCGCGCCAGCTCGGCAGCTTGTTGAGCATGCCGGTCTTGGAGAGGTACTCCTCGTCGACCTCCGAGCCGCTGGCCAGCGCCATCGCCACGTGCACCGCGCCGGTGACCCAGAAGCTGCGGGTGCTGGAACGCTGCGGCTGGCGATGGAAGGCCACCGCCTCGATGATCGGCATCGGCAGGCCCCACAGGCCCAGCAGGTAGGCGCCGGCTTCGGCGTGGCCCGGCCGGGTGTCGTTGGCATCGGTGGGCGGCTCGCGCTCGTCGCGCACGCCCGGCAGCAGCAGGCCGATGTCGGCCAGCAGCGCCGCGGTCGAACCGAGTTCGACGCTGGAGGCCGGCAGCATCTTCGCGGCCAGCTTGGACGCCAGCAGCGAGCGCTGCTGCAGCGCGTTGCGCTCGGCGTTGGACAGCGCCTGCACCGAGAACACTTCGCTGGCCAGGACCAGGTCGCGCAGGGTGGCGGTGCCCAGCCGGGTCACGGCGGTGCGCAGGTCGGAAATGGTGCGGCCGTTGGAGAAGAACGCCGAATTGCACAGCTGCAGCACCTTGGCCGCGATCGCCGGGTCGGCCGAGACCAGCTTGGCCAGGTCGGCGGCGTTGCTGCCCTCGTCCTGCTCCAGCGCATGCATCAGGCTCAGGTACAGATGCGGCGGCGAGGGCAGCTTCTCGATGCGGCCGATGCTGGAACGCAGGCGCGGGTTGCCCAGCAGTTCCTGCAGTTCCTCCAGGCTGGTGACCGCTTCCAGCAGCATTTCCGGGGACAGCGGCAGCGGCAGGAACCGGTGGGCCACGCCGATGATCCGCGCCGGCGGCGCGCGATTGCTCTGTTCGGCCTCGATCAGCGCGATGCGGATGGTTTCCGGGCTCAGCGTGCGGATCTGGCCGAGCAGGGTGGCGGTGGTCAGGTCCGGCAGCGTCGGCGCGGCGATCACCGCATCCAGGCGCACCGTGGCCGCCGCGGCGATCGCGGCATTGCCGTCGGCAACACTCTGGACCTGCCAGTCGTCGCCAAGATCGCGAATGTATTCAGTGACTTCGGACGGAAGGCTGGCTTCGTCGCCGACGAACAGGATGCGCAAGAGACTGTCCCCCAAGAAGAGCCGGGTCGCGCCGGACCGGGCTCGGTGATGCCATGGCGCAATGTACCGCAAACCCCGAAGGGCGGCGCCTCGGCAACGGCAAAACGTGAAACGGGTCAGCCGTGGCGGGGGCAGCGCCCCGCCACGACTGCGCGGCTCAGGCGCCGGCTTCGTAACGGGCCACGGACTCGCGCAGGATGCGCTTGGCTTCCTCGGCATTGCCCCAGCCGTCGAGCTTGACCCACTTGCCCTTCTCCAGGTCCTTGTAGTGCTCGAAGAAGTGGCCGATGCGCTCCATCCAGTGGCCCGAGACCTGGGCGATGTCCTCGATGTGGGCGTAGCCCTCGAACACCTTGGCCACCGGCACCGCCAGGATCTTCTCGTCGCTGCCGGCCTCGTCGCTCATCTTCAGCACGCCGACCGGGCGGCAGCGCACCACGCAGCCGGGCACCAGCGGCAGCGGCAGCACCACCAGCACGTCGGCCGGGTCGCCGTCGCCGCACAGGGTGTTGGGCACGTAGCCGTAGTTGCAGGGGTAGCGCATCGGGGTGGAGAGGATGCGGTCGACGAAGATGGCGCCGCTGGCCTTGTCCACTTCGTACTTGACCGGCTCCGAATCCTTGGGGATTTCGATGACGACGTTGATTTCTTCCGGCAGGTTCTTGCCGGAGGTGACCAGTTCCAGACCCATGCGCTAGCTCCAGTGGAGTGGCTTCTAAAGAGGCAGGCATTCTAGTCGGTTGGCTGTTGCAATGCAGCGCACGGCGGTTCGGAGGATTCCTACAGCGGTTTCAGACTCCATACCGGCCCGCATGGGGCGCATTCCGATGGTGCCGGAATCGGGCCGCGGCGATCCTGTGGCCACTGTCCCCACCCGAGGAGCAAGACGATGAACGGAATCCGGCAATCGATGCTGCCGCTGCTGGCGGTGCTGGTCCTGGCCTGCGGCGCTGCGCAGGCGCGGCAGGCGCAACCGGCCTACGTGGATGCGATGGACTATCCCGCCCCGGGCGAGGGCTGGGAGGCGTTCTCCGACCTGGAGCAACGGCTGGCGCACGACTTCGACCAGCTTTGCGGCGACACCTTCTGCGAAGGCGACTACAGCGACTACCGGCCGCTGCGCTATCGCTGCTCGGTGCGCCAGCGCGACGGGGTGATCGGGGAGTGCATCTGGAGCTTCGGCGCCAGCGAGGCCAGTATCGATGCGAACACCGGCCGGGTCGTGGTCGATGCGCGGCTATGGCACTGCCGGACCCCGCTGCAGCCGCAGACCCGGCTGCACGCGCTGTATGCGGCGCTGTCGGGCGAGCGGCCGCTGTTCGCGCCGCTGCCGCACAGCGAGCACAGCATCAACGACGGTCTGATCGACTGCCTGTAGCGGCAAAGGACGCGCAGCAGGCACCGGCATGTCGCCGACGCCCGCTGCGCGTGTGGCTACAGCAGCGGCACCAGCAGCAACGCCACGATGTTGATGATCTTGATCAGCGGATTGATCGCCGGGCCGGCGGTGTCCTTGTACGGGTCGCCGACGGTGTCGCCGGTGACCGCGGCCTTGTGCGCCTCGCTGCCCTTGCCGCCGAAATGGCCGTCCTCGATGTACTTCTTGGCGTTGTCCCAGGCGCCGCCGCCGGTGGTCATGGAGATGGCCACGAACAGCCCGGTGACGATGGTGCCGATCAGCAGGCCGCCGAGCGCGCGCGGGCCCAGCAACAGGCCGACCACGATCGGCACCGCCACCGGCAGCAACGAGGGCACGATCATTTCGCGGATCGCCGAGCGGGTCAGCATGTCCACCGCGCGGTCGTATTGCGGCTTGCCGGTGCCCTGCATGATGCCGGCGATCTCGCGGAACTGCCGCCGCACTTCCTCCACCACCGCGCCGGCGGCACGGCCCACCGCTTCCATCGCCATCGCGCCGAACAGGTAGGGGATCAGGCCGCCGATCAGCAGGCCGATGATCACCGTGTGGTCCGATAGATCGAAGGCGAAGGTTTCGGTGGGGTGCGCGGCGCGCAGGTTGTGGGTGTAGTCGGCGAACAGCACCAGCGCCGCCAGCGCCGCCGAGCCGATCGCATAACCCTTGGTCACGGCCTTGGTGGTGTTGCCGACCGCATCCAGCGGATCGGTGACCGCACGCACCTCCGGCGGCAGTTCCGCCATTTCGGCGATGCCGCCGGCGTTGTCGGTGATCGGGCCGTACGCATCCAGCGCCACGATCATGCCGGCCATCGACAGCATCGCGGTGGCGGCGATGGCGATGCCGTACAGGCCGGACAACGCGAACGCACCCCAGATCGCGGCGCACACCGCGATCACCGGCAGCGCGGTGGACTTCATCGAGATGCCGAGCCCGGCGATGATGTTGGTGCCATGGCCGGTGGTCGAGGCCTGCGCCACGTGCTGCACCGGCTTGTACTGGGTGCCGGTGTAGTACTCGGTGATCCACACGATCAGCCCGGTCAGCGCCAGCCCGATCAGCGCGCAGCCGTAGAGCTTGCCGGCACCGGCGGCGGTGTCGCCCATCAGTTGCTGGGTCACCGGCCAGAACGCCAGCGCCGCCAGCACCGCCGAGACCACCACGCCCTTGTACAGCGCGCCCATGATCGAACCGCCCGGGCGCACGCGCACGAAGAAGGTGCCGACGATCGAGGCGACGATCGACACCCCGCCCAGCACCAGCGGATACAGCACCGCGTTGCGCCCGGCCTCGGCGGCCATCAGCCCGCCCAGCAGCATCGTCGCGATCACCGTGACCGCGTAGGTCTCGAACAGGTCGGCGGCCATGCCGGCGCAGTCGCCGACGTTGTCGCCGACGTTGTCGGCGATCACCGCCGGATTGCGCGGATCGTCCTCGGGAATGCCGGCCTCGACCTTGCCGACCAGGTCCGCGCCGACGTCGGCGCCCTTGGTGAAGATGCCACCGCCCAGGCGCGCGAAGATCGAGATCAGCGAACTGCCGAAGGCCAGGCCGACCAGCGCATGCAGGCTGTCGCCGACGCTGTGTCCCAGCCATTGCAGCAGGCCGTAGTAGCCGGCTACGCCGATCAGGCCCAGCCCGACCACCAGCATCCCGGTGATCGCGCCGCCGCGGAACGCGACCGCCATCGCCGGCGCCAGCCCGCGCCGCGCCGCTTCGGCGGTACGCACGTTGGCGCGCACCGACAGGTTCATGCCGATGTAGCCGGCGACCCCGGACAGCACCGCGCCGATCGCGAAGCCGCCGGCGGTGTACCAGCTCAGGAACACCCCGACCAGCACCAGCAGGACCGCGCCGGCGATGGCGATGGTCAGGTACTGGCGGTTGAGGTAGGCGCGGGCGCCTTCCTGGATCGCATCGGCGATCTGCCGCATGCGTTCGTTGCCGGCGGGCTGCGCCAGGATCCAGCGCGTGGAGACGATGCCGTAGAGCACCGCCAGAGCCGCGCACGCCAGTGCCACGGTGACCGCATATCGTTCCAGCATGACCCCTCCCAAGGATGTGGATGGCGCCCAAGCGCTGGACATACCGGGGGATCACACCTTAGGAGCTGAAGCATGCAACGACTCCGCGGCCACAACGCGCGCCGCTGGTGCGTATCGCAATGTCATCTGGCCTGAACGTGGGCGAGTATGCGCCTGCCTCCGTGATGCCGCCAGCGACCAGGCAGGGCGTCTCACTTTTGGCGTGCGGTTCAGTCTGTGCGTGGCAGCGTGGCGCATCGCTTCCCAGGAGCCCTCCGATGCAATCGACGATTTCCCCAAGGCTGCGCGCACGCGCCTCGATCGTGGCCCTCGGCCTGTGTGCGCTGGCGCCGCTGGCCGCTGCAGCCGCCGACCCGACCCCGGAACTGCAGCGCCCGGCCAGCGCGCCGCAGGCGGTGGGCGTGGTGCATACCATCCGCCAGATCCCCGAGGCCTGCGTGCGCTTCGAGGGCGAGTACACCGGCGATGCGGCGCAGCCCTACCGCTTCTCCGCGGTGCGCAGCAGCCCGACCTGCCAGCCGCGCGCCAGGCTGGTCGAGTTCGATCAGGCCAAGCCCAGCGAGGCCACCGGCTGGAAGTTCAACGACCTGATCCGCGTGCCCAGCGCCGCCTGTCCGTCGCAGCAGGCGGTGGTGCGGGTGTGGCGCAAGCCGGTGGCGCTGAACACCGAGCGCGATGGTCAGGGCCAGTCGCGGATCTATCTGGAAGAGGCCAAGCAGCAGGCGGCCGCCGGCAAGGTCCCGCAGGTGCCGCAGTTCACCGCGCAGATGACGGTGGAAGGCAAGGCCTGCCGCTGAGCGGGAGGATTGTCGAGCCGCCTCGGCCGTCACACCCTGCATCGCGCAGGCAGGGCGGCCGCCACCGGCGCTGCGTATGCGCCACGGTAACGTGGCTGTCGTGAGGCCGCACAGGCACGGCGCATGCGATCCCTGGATGCCTGCGTAAAGCAGGATCCAGGACAGGCTTGGCGGCTTTGCGCTTTGCGTTGCTGTCGCAGTTCTTGACCGTCGCCGATCCGTCGCATGCGGCGCGCGCGGAGCCTCAGGTCGGCACGTTGCCGGTGTGCCGTCGCCGCCATTCGTCGGCGACGTCGCCCATGGTCTTGGCGACGCCATTCCTGATCCAGGCCATGAACGCGCGGTCGAACGCGAAGCCGTCGCCGCACATGGTCACGAGGAAGCGGCGCACGTTCTGCGTGTTGCGATAGTGCTCGTCCACCGGCGTCGCACGGGTGATTGGGTCGCTGTGCCAATCGAAGCGCACGTGGCCGGACGCGCTGCTTGGGTCTTCGTGCGTGTCGCGCATCCTGGTGGCCTCGTCTTCTCTGAAGCTGCAGGCAATCCGACATCCGTGGTGGATGCGCCAGGATCCCTGCAGCGTCCTGTCGTTTCCCTCGATCGTCCGGCGCAGCGCCTGCAGAGGCTGGCGCCAACGGCGACATCCCGCGCGCGACGGCATGCGCCGATGACGTCATGCCGATCGTGCGCCCGCGCTGTCAGCCCTCCCAGGCCGGCAGCTTCTTCTTCACCGCCACGTTCTTCAGCGCCACGTACTTGGGCAGGCCGTCCGTGCCGTAGGGCAGCGGCGCCTCGCCGCGGATCAGCGGCTGCAGATAGCGGCGCGCCTTCTCGGTGATGCCGAAGCCGTCCTTGCGCAGGAAACCGGCCGGCATCTTCTTCTCGTGGTTGGCGACCTTGTGCAGTGGCGCCGCCTCGATCTTCCAGCGGTAAGGCGCATCGCTGCTGCGCACGATCGCCGGCATCACCGCGTTCATGCCCTTCAGCGCGAACTGCACCGCGGCCTTGCCGACCGCCTGCGCCTGCTCCCAGTCGGTGCGCGAGGCGAGGTGGCGGGCCGAACGCTGCAGGTAGTCGGGCAGGGTCCAGTGCACCTTGTAGCCAAGTTCGGCCTTGACCTTGCCGGCCAGGTAGGACGCCACGCCGCCGAGCTGGCTGTGGCCGAACGCATCGGTGCCGCCGCCGGCATCGGCGACGAAGCGGCCGTCGGCGGTCTGGATGCCTTCGCTGGCCACCACCACGCACCAGCCGACCTTGTCCACCACCTTGCGCACCTGCGCCAGGAAGGCGGCCTCGTCGTAGGCGCGTTCGGGGAACAGGATGATCTGCGGCGCGTCGTCCGGCGATTGCGCGGCCAGTCCGGCGGCGGCGGCCAGCCAGCCGGCATGGCGGCCCATGGCCTCGTAGACAAATACCTTGGTCGAGGTTTCGGCCATCGCCGCCACGTCCAGCGCCGCCTCGCGCACCGACACCGCGGTGTACTTGGCCGCCGAGCCGAAGCCCGGGCAGGTGTCGGTGACCGCCAGGTCGTTGTCGATGGTCTTGGGCACGCCGATGCAGTGCAGCGGGTAGCCGAACGCCTGCGCCAGCTGCGAGACCTTCCACGCGGTGTCGGCCGAATCGTTGCCGCCGTTGTAGAGGAAGTAGCGCACGTCGTGCGCCTGCAGTACCTGCAGCAGGCGCTCGTACTTGGTGCGGTCGGCCTCCAGCGACTTGAGCTTGTAGCGGCACGAGCCGAACGCGCCGCCGGGTGTATGGGCCAGCGCGGCGATCGCCGCCGCCGACTCCTTGGAGGTGTCGATCAGGTCCTCGCGCAGCGCGCCGAGGATGCCGTTGCGCGCGGCCAGCACCTTGACCTTGCGCGCCCGCGCTTCGCCGATGACGGCGGCGGCGCTGGCGTTGATGACGGCGGTGACGCCGCCGGACTGGGCGTACAGCAGGGTGCCTTGGGCCATGGTCGGGGTTCGCTCCTGGGGTGGGGACATTGCCGGGACATTGCCTGGATGCGGTAAGCTGGGGCTCTTGCGGTGCAGCGCAGGCGTGGCCCCCGAGTCTAACGCCGCCGGCCGCGCACGGTACTTTCCTCGAGGAGTCAGGTTGATGCGATTGGTTCTGTTGGGACCGCCCGGATCGGGCAAGGGCACGCAGGCGGCCCGCCTGAAGGACAAGCTGCAGATCCCGCACATTTCCACCGGCGATCTGCTGCGCGCCGAAGTCGCCGCCGGCACCCCGCTGGGCGTGCAGGCCAAGGAAGTGATGGCGCGCGGCGACCTGGTCTCCGACGACATCCTGCTGGGCATGCTCGAATCGCGCCTCGGCCGCGACGACGTGCGCAACGGCTTCATCCTCGACGGCTATCCGCGCAACCTGGCCCAGGCCGGCGCGCTGGACGAACTGCTGGCCAAGCTCGGCCAGCCGCTGGACGCGGTGGTGCAGCTGGACGTGGCCAACGAACTGCTGGTCGAGCGCATCGCCGGCCGCGCCAAGGCCGAAGGCCGCGAGGACGACAATCCCGAGTCGGTGCGCAAGCGCCTGCAGGTCTACACCGATTCGACCGCGCCGGTGATCGGCTTCTACGACAAGCGCGGCACGCTGGCGCGGGTCGATGGCGTCGGCTCGCTGGACGAGGTGCTCGCCCGCATCCTGGCGGCGATCGGCCGCTGAGGCGGCACGGCACGCCGGCGCCCGCCGCGGGTGCCGGTCGTGCAGACGGCGCCGTACCGGTGGCGGTGCGCCTCCCGTCACGACGCGCAACGCCCGCCCTTACGAGCGGTTTCCCGACACGCATACCCGGTAAGGCACGTCGCGGCTGAAGCCGCTCCTGCGGCGGCAAAGCGACGTAAGGACATGTCCTGCTGAGCTGCGCACCACGAGTGGCCACCGTGGGCGCGTATCCCGCCTGCCAATGGAGGGCCGGGATCGGGGAAAGAAGGTGCCAGCGAACGGGCTTGCTCAGAGCCCCACGACATGAGCTCCCTTGGGGATGGTCTCTTGGGGAGTAGAACCACAGGGTGTCGAGGCTGGCCCGTTCATTCTCGGCGTCGGCTCCCGACTTGCCTATCGGGGACTTTCCTCAGCGGATGTGGGGGATTCCCTACTTGACGGCGCCGCGCCACGATTGCCCCGGATCGGTCCCACGGCCTGCCTGCCACGGCCAACGGCCGCACCTGCGCCGGTTTGCGTGCGCCGGGGGATCGGCGACAATCCGGCCATGAGCAAGATCCATATTCTCGGCATCGCCGGTACGTTCATGGGCGGTGTCGCCGCGCTGGCGCGCGAACTCGGCCATGCGGTCGAGGGCAGCGACCAGGCGATCTACCCGCCGATGTCCACGCAGCTGGAACACCTTGGCATCGCGCTGAAGCAGGGCTACCTGCCCGAGCACATCGCCGCGGACTGCGACCAGGTGATCGTCGGCAACGCGCTGTCGCGCGGCAACGCGGCGGTGGAGGCGGTGCTCGACGCCGGGCGCGCCTACACCTCGGGTGCGCAATGGTTGAGCGAGCAGGTGCTGCCGGGACGCGACACCCTCGCGGTGGCCGGCACCCACGGCAAGACCACCACCACCAGCATCCTGACCTGGTTGCTGCAGGCGGCGGGGCGCGAACCGGGCTTCCTGATCGGCGGGGTGGCCGAGGATTTCGGCGTGTCCGCGCGGTTGGGGTTGCCGGTCGCCGAACCCTCATCCGGCGCTGCGTGCCACCTTCTCCCGGAGGGAGAAGGACATCAGGGGCCGGCCCTGGCGGGCCGCCCGCTGTTTGTGGTCGAGGCCGACGAGTACGACACCGCGTTCTTCGACAAGCGCAGCAAGTTCGTGCACTACCGGCCGCTGGTGGCGATCCTCAACAATCTCGAGTACGACCATGCCGACATCTTCCCCGACGTCGCCGCGATCCAGCGCCAGTTCCACCATCTGGTGCGGACCGTGCCGCGCCGCGGGCGGCTGATCGTCAACGGCGAGGACGCGCACCTGCGCGAGGTGCTGGCGATGGGCTGCTGGACCCCGGTGGAGCGCTTCGGCTTCGATCCCGGCTTCGACTGGAGTGCGCGTCTGATCGCCGCCGATGGCAGCCGCTTCGCGGTGCTGCACCAGGGTCGCGAATTGGGCGAGGTGGACTGGCCGCTGCTCGGCCGCCACAACGTGATGAACGCGCTGGCCGCGCTGGCCGCCGCCCATGCGGTGGGCGTGGCGCCGGCGCAGGTGATGCCGGCGCTGGCGCGCTTCCGCAGCGTCAAGCGGCGCCTGGAAGTGCTCGGCCAGGCGCAGGGCATCACCGTGTACGACGACTTCGCCCACCATCCCACCGCCATCCGCACCACGCTCGAAGGCCTGCGCGCCAAGGTCGGTGCCGCGCGCATCGTGGTGGCGATGGAGCCGCGCAGCAATTCGATGCGGCTGGGTGCGCATGCCGAAGCGCTGGCGCCGTCGCTGGAGGCCGCCGACGCGGTGCTGTTCCTGCAGCGGCCGGAACTGGCCTGGGATGCGGGCAAGGTGATCGCCGCGGTGCGCGGCGAGGCCTGCGCGGCGCCCGACGTGGACGCCCTGCTGGCCGCGCTGCAGGCACAGGCGCGCGCGGGCGACCATGTGGTGTTCATGTCCAACGGCGGCTTCGACGGCGCACCGCGGCGCTTCCTGGCCGCGCTGCAATGAGCGCTGCCGGGCACGGCGGAGCCGAGGCGTGAGTCCGCAGCGGATCACGCTGCCCCTGTTCCCGCTGCACGCGGTGCTGCTGCCCGGCGCCTCGATCAAGCTGCGGGTGTTCGAGCGCCGCTATCTGGACCTGGTCCGCGAGTGCGGGCGCACCGACAGCGGCTTCGGCGTCTGCCTGATCCTGGACGGCAGCGAGACCGGCGCCCCGGCGGTGCCGGCGGCGTTCGGCACCGAGGCGCGCATCGTCGATTTCGATGTCGGCGCCGATGGCGTGCTGGTGCTGAGCCTGCGCGGCGCGCGGCGCTTCCACGTGCTGCGCAGCCGGGTCCGCGACAACGGCCTGGTGGTCGGCGACGTGGAATGGCGCGAGGCCGATGGCGACGACGAACTGCGTCCGCAGCACGCGCTGTTGGCGACCGTGCTCGACAGCATCCTCGACCAGGCCGCCGCGGTGTATCCGCTGGCCGGTCCGCGCCAGCTCGACCAGGCCGCCTGGGTCGGCTGGCGCATGGCCGAACTGCTGCCGCTGGACGAGCGCCAGCGCCTGTCGCTGCTGCAGGAAGACGACCCGCACGCGCGACTGGACCAGTTGCTGGCCTGGATTCCCTGAGCGAGGCGGGCGAGGGCGGTGTCGCCGTCCTGGCCTGACGTGGAGCGCGGCGGCCGGCATCCGTGCGGCGCTGCGCCATCATCGCCACGATCGCCGCGCGTTGTTCTCGATGGGTCATGCCACAGGCGGGCCACGTGCGCGCCGCAGCCGGCATTCAGCGCGCCGCTAGCAGGCGCGGG
>NZ_AQOI01000684.1:0-2912 GCF_000364665.1 Xanthomonas sp. SHU 199 | reverse complement strand
GGCGGCCGCGCCCGGCCGCCGGCAACGGCATCCCGCCCTGGCGGCCTGACGTCCTATCCACGCACGATCGAGGACTTCGTATGAGGCGTTCCTTCCTGCTGTTGTTGCTGTCCGCCGGCGGCTGCCCGAGCCTGCCCGCCATCGCCGCCGAGACGGCCCCCGCGCCCGCTGCCGCAGCCGGTCAGGCCGACTGCCCGCGCGGTTCCATCGCCCTGGTCACCGGTAATGCCGATCAGGTGTCGCCCAAGACCTGCCTGGCGCCGTCGATGAAGCCGTTCGCCCTGCAGCGCGGGCAACTGTTCGCGGTCACCCTCTCCGAAAACGGGTCGACCGGCAGTGCCTGGGCCTTGCGCAGCTTGCCCGCGCCGCTGGCGCTGCTCGACATCGAGCATGCACCCGGCACGGCCTGCGCCACCGGTCGCATGGGTTGCCCCAGCACTGTCACCTACACCTTCAAGGCCACCGATCACGGCAGCGGCGCGATCGATCTCGTCTACTCGCGGCATTGGGAGGGCCGTGCCACCGACTCGCGTTCGATCCGGGTCGAGGTGAAGTAGCCGCCATCGCCCGCCGCCGGCGCCTGCAGAGCGGCGCAGCGCCGGTGTGGCACCGATCGGTTCGAGAGGGGGGGGGCGTACCGCCGCCGCCGCTCAGGGCGACGGCGGCGCTTCGCCTTCGCTGCGTACCAGCAGCACCGGGATCTCGCTGCGGCGGTGCATGTCCTTGCGCGTGGGCAGTGCGTGCAGCGCCTCGGTCACGGCGTTGAGCGCCGGATCGGCGCCGCGCAGCGGTCGCCACAGCCCGATCAGGTTGAAGTGGCGCTCGTAGCGCAGGCTCTGCGCGCTGCCCAGCCACAGCGGCACGTTGCCCGGCTGCAGGCGGGCCGGCGCCGGCCACAGGCGCAGCGCGTACAGCTCGTCCGGATTCGGGCCGGGGCGCAGCATCAGCAGCGATTCCACCCGCGTGTCCAGCGTCGCCGGCAGCACCGGCACCTGTGCCGGCGTGGCCTTGTAGTCGAGCAACTGCAGCGCCTGCTGCCAGCCGGCCTGCGGCTGCACGCGCCAGCCGGCCGCTTCGAGCTGGCGTTGCAGCGGCGCCAGCGGCCCGGCCACCTGGATGTCCAGCGGCCAGCGCTGGTCGTCGTCGAACTCGTTGCGCCGCGACGGCAGGGTGCGCCAGTCGTGCTGCCACCAGGCCGCGTCCGCCAGTTGCGTCACCTGCGGCGGCGGCGGTTCGAACTTGGCCAGCTTGCGTTCCAGCTGGCGCGGCGCGTACCACAGCGCGGCGATCGCGAAGCCGCCGTAGAACAGCCAGGCCAGCGGCTTCATCCAGAACCCGCGGTTGAAGCGGCGGCGGTAGGCGATGCCCAGCACCAGCAGCCAGAAGATGCCGAACAGCATGCCGCCGACCACGTCGCTGAGCCAGTGCGCGCCCAGGTACAGGCGGGCGAAGCCGATCAGGGTCACCACCGCGCCGGACAGCAGGTACGGCCACACCCGCGAGCGCCCGGGCAACTCGCGCGCGATCAGCACCGCGAAGAAGCCGAAGCTGATGGTGGCCATGGTCACCGCCACCGAGGGGAAGCCGAAACCGCTGCTGGCCGCCGGCGGCCGTACCACGTGCACGGTGGTGCCGAGCAGCTTGGTGAGGGCCAGGCCGAACGCCAGCGCCGCCAGCCAGTGCGCCGCGGCCATCCAGCGTCGGCGCCAGGCCAGGTAGAGCAGGCCCAGCGCGGTCGGCGGCAGCAGCACCTGCCAGTCGCCGAGCGAGGCCAGTGCGGTCATCGGATAGTCGGCCAGCGGGTTGCGCAGGGCCAGCATCAGGTCGTGCACTGCCAGGTCCAGGCGCAGCGGCTCGCCGTGCGCCACCACCACCATCAGCAGCGCGAACCAGCCCCAGCCCAGCGCCAGCAGCATCACCGCCAGCATCGCCAGCGGCACCGATTCGCGGCGCTGCGGGTCGAACACCGCGATCGAGTAGCGGCCCAGCACCGGGTGCCGGCGCGACCAGTCCAGGCCGCGCGCCAGCAGTGCGTCCATGTGTCCGGCCGACCAGCGGTAGCCGTACAGCACGATGGCCCACACCAGGCCCAGCGCCAGCGCCAGCAGGCCCAGCACCAGGAACAGGCGTCCGGCGACCGCGGCCACCGCGTCGTAGGCCTGGCCCAGCAGCCAGCCCGGTCCCAGGAACAGCAGCGACCAGGTCACCGCGGCCACGCTGCTGGGCAGCAGATAGCGGCGCAGCGGCATCTTCATCATGCCCGCCACTGCCGGCACGAACGGACGGATGGCGCCGACATAGCGCGCCACCAGGATGCTCTTGAAGGCATTGCGGCGGAACATCGCCTCGCCGCGGTCGAGCAACTGCGGATAGCGCTTGAACGGCCAGTAGTTGCGCAGCTGATGGCCCCAGCGATAGCCGACCCAGTAGCTGAGCGCATCGCCGATCAGCGCGCCGAGCGCGGCGCTGACCACCGCGTACGGGCCGGAGATCTGGCCCAGGCCGATCAGCACGCCGATCGCGAACAGCAGCGGCAGCGCCGGCACCAGGGTGCCGAGGATGATGACCGCATCGCAGAACGCGATGGCGAAGATGACCGCGCCGGCCAGGATGGGGTGTGCTGCGATCCACTCCAGCGTGGCATCGGTCCATGAGGCATTCATCGGGCAAGTATAGAGGGAGCACGATGACGGTCCGTTAGCGCCGGGGTGCCGTGTCGGGCGACCGGCCTTGCGCAACCGGGCCGCCCGGCAGACCTGGTCCGCCGTCGGGCGCGTCGTTGTCGCCGTCCCGTGCCGGGGATGGCAGCGCCGCCGCGCCGGGGCCGGTGCGTGACGCCGTCGCTTCGCAGGGCGGCGGCATCACGCAGGCGCGGCGTGCGGTGGCACCTGGCACGACGCCCAGGTGAGCAG
>NZ_AQOI01000683.1:0-6064 GCF_000364665.1 Xanthomonas sp. SHU 199 | reverse complement strand
GACCAGGTGCCTGCCTGGAAGTGGCGGGCGACCGCGCAGCCCCGTCAAACCGCGTCGCACGCTCTACACTGGCCGGATGCCTTCCCCCGCCTCCCGCACCGTCCAGATCCTCAAGGCCGACAGCTTCGGCCGCATCCTGCTGCTGGGCGAGGGCGAGGCGCGCTTCGTCCGCCGCGACCTCACCGCCTCGCCGTGGTGGCTGCGGCTGCCCGCATGGTGGCTGGCGCGCCGCGAGGCGCTCGCCCTGCGGCAGCTGAACGGCATGGCGGCGACGCCGCAGCTGCGCGGCTGGGACGGCACGTTCCTGGATCGCAGTTACCTGGACGGCGCGGCGATGTACCAGCGGCCGCCGCGCGGCGACCTGGCGTATTTCCGCGCTGCGCGGCGCCTGCTGCAGCAGGTGCATCGGCGCGGGGTGGCGCACAACGACCTGGCCAAGGAAGCGAACTGGCTGGTACTGGAAGACGGCAGCCCGGCGCTGATCGACTTCCAGCTGGCCGTGCGCGGCGCGCCGCGTTCGCGCTGGATGCGCCTGCTGGCGCGCGAGGACCTGCGCCATCTGCTCAAGCACAAGCGCATGTACTGCGCGCACGCGCTGACCCCGGTCGAGCGGCGCCTGCTCAAGCGCCATTCCTGGGTGCGCGAACTGTGGTTCGCCAGCGGCAAGCCGGTGTACCGCTTCGTCACCCGGCGCCTGCTCAAGTGGGAAGACAACGAGGGGCAGGGGCCGAAGCCCTGAGGGGCCGGGAGTGGGGAATGGAGAATGGGGAATGGAAAAAACGGAATCCGCGTGCGTCTGGTCTGACGGGCACGCGGCGATAAGGCGCTAAGCTTTTCCCATTCCCGGTTCCCCATTCTCCATTCCCACTCAAATGACCCTGAAAGGCAAAACCCTCCTAATCACCGGCGCCTCGCGCGGTATCGGGCTGGCGATCGCGCTGCGGGCGGCGCGCGATGGCGCCAATGTGGCGATCGCAGCGAAGTCGGCGGTGCCCAATCCCAAGCTGCCCGGCACCATCCACACCGCCGCGGCGGCGGTGGAGGCAGCCGGTGGGCGCGCGCTGGCGCTGAAGTGCGACATCCGCGAGGAGGAGCAGGTGCGTGCGGCGGTGGCGGCGACGGTGGAGGCCTTCGGCGGCATCGACATCCTGGTCAACAACGCCAGCGCGATCTGGCTGCGGGGCGCACTGGAGACGCCAATGAAGCGCTTCGACCTGATGCAGCAGGTCAACGCGCGCGGCAGTTTCCTGTGCGCGCAGGCCTGCCTGCCGCACCTGCTGCGCAGCGCCAACCCGCACATCCTGACCCTGGCGCCGCCGCCGTCGCTGGACCCGAAGTGGTGGGCGCCGCATACCGGCTACACGCTGGCGAAGATGGGCATGAGCTTCGTCACCCTTGGCCTGGCCGGCGAGTTCGGCCCGCAGGGCGTTGCCGTCAATGCGCTGTGGCCGCGCACGCTGATCGCCACCGAGGCGCTGAACATGATTCCCGGCGTCGACGCCGGCAACGGCCGCCGCCCGGAGATCATGGCCGACGCCGCGCACGCCGTGCTGATCCGGCCGGCGGCCGGCTTCTACGGCCAGTTCCTGATCGACGACGCGGTGCTGGCCGAGGCCGGGGTGCACGAGTTGTCCGGCTACGCGCTGGATCCGTCGCAGCCGCTGTTGCCGGACCTGTTCCTGGACTGAGACCCGGCGTGGCCGTGCGTGCCGGGTGTGCCGCGGCCGCGCGTTGCGGGCGTTGCGAGGCCGCGATCGCAACGCGCCGGCTACGCGCGGCGACGCGTTGCACAAACGCTCTGTTCCATCCGATCGCGTTCGCTGCCGCGATGACCACGCGCGGCGCGGCTATGCTGCCCGGGTCTTGATGCCACCGCCGCCCATGCCCGCTCCAGTCGCCGTCGCCCTGCCGCGTCTTCCCGAGTCCCGCCACGCCATCCACGCCGATCTCAGCGACAACGAGCGGCACATGCTCGATCGCCTGCGCCTGGCCGGCACCGCCACCCGCGCCGATCTCAGCCGCAGCACCGGGCTGACCGTGCAGTCGGCGGTGCGCCTGGTCGATGCGCTGGCCGAGCGCGGCCTGGTCGCGATCGGCGCCTCGCTGGCGCACGCGGGCCGCGGCAAGCCAGGCGCGGGCATCGCGCTCAATCCCGGCTACGGCCATACCGTCGGCTATGCGATCGCGACCGACGCGCTGTCGCTGGCATTGCTGGATTTCAGCGGGCAGATCCGCGGCACCGCCGAGCATGCGCTGCGCTCGACCGAGCCGGCCGCGCTGCTGGCGCAACTGCGCGAGGCCGACGCGGCGCTGACCGCGGCGGCCGGCGCCGGGCTGGGTCCGCGCCTGGGCGCGGGGGTGGCGATGACCGGTTTCTTCGTCGAGGACGGTGTGCACATGAATCCGCCCGAGCCGCTGCGCGCGCTGGGCGAGCTGTCGATCGGCGACTGGCTGGCCGAGGCACTGGGCCTGCCGGTGTGGGTGGACAACGACGGCACGGTGGCGGCGGCGGGCGAGAGCCTGCTCGGCATCGGCCGCCAGTACCGCGACTTCGCCTATCTGCACTTCAATTACGGCCTGGGCGGTGGCGTGGTGATCGACGGCACCTGCCTGCGCGGCGCGCACGGCAACGCCGGCGAATTCGCCGGCATGCTGCCGCAGCAGGGGCTGGAGCGCGGCACGCTGGAACTGTTGCGGCAACTGCTGGCCGAGGACGGCATCGCGCTGCCCGACATCCGCGCGCTGCTGGCCGCCTACGATCCGGCGTGGCCGGCGATCGAGCGCTGGATCGCGCGGGTGGCGCCGGGCCTGTCGCTGATCGTGTCGGCGATCGTGGCGATCTTCGATCCGCAGGCGGTGGTGTTCGGCGGGCGCATGCCGCGCGAGCTGGCGACGCGGCTGATTCCGCACGTGCGCATCGACAACCAGCCGCGCCGCGGCCAGGCGCGGCCGTTGCCGGTGCTGCTGCCGGCCGCGGCCACCGCCGATGCCAGCGCGGTGGGCGCGGCGGCGCTGCCGTTGAAGGCCTGCTATTTCCGCTGAACCGGTCCCGCCGCGGCGTCGCCATGCCTGCACGCCGCCGGCGCTACCCTATGCGCCCTTTCCGCGCGCCATTGCGGTACGGCGCGCGTCCCATCCCCCACCCTCGGAGTTGTCACGATGAAATACCTGCACGCCATGATCCGCGTCCACGACCTGGAGAAGACCAGCACGTTCTTCACCGAAGGCCTGGGCCTGCACGAAACCCGCCGCATCGAGAACGAAGCCGGCAAGTTCACCCTGGTGTACTTCGGCGCGCCGGAGAACCCGGAAGCCGAGGTCGAACTGACCTACAACTGGGGCTCGGACGAGGACTACGGCAGCGCCCGCAACTTCGGCCACCTGGCCTTCGAGGTCGACGACATCTACGCCCTCTGCGCGCACCTGCAGTCGCTCGGCGTGACCATCAACCGTCCGCCGCGCGACGGGCGCATGGCCTTCGTGCGCAGCCCGGACCTGATCTCGATCGAGCTGCTGCAGAAGGGCGAGGCGCTGGCGCCGGCCGAGCCGTGGGCGTCGATGCCGAACACCGGCGTCTGGTAAGGGCTCAGGGCACCGTCTCGGGCAACGCCTGGCCGCAGCCCCGGCAATAGCCGGCGTTGCGGTCGTGGCCGTGCAGGCCGCAGTGCGCGCAGGTGCGTCGATCCGGCGCGCGGCTGCGGTCGGCATCGCGCAGGCTGTTGGCCAGTTCCGCGGTGTAGATGCCGGTGGGCACGGCAATGATGCTGTAGCCGATCAGGATCAGCACCGAGGTGATGGCGCGGCCCAGCGGGGTGAGCGGGGCGATGTCGCCGAAGCCGACCGTGGCCATCGTCACCACCGCCCAGTACATCGCGGTGGGGATGCTGGTGAAGCCGTTGGCCGGGCCTTCGACCACGTACATCAACGCGCCGAAGATCACTACCAGCGTGATCACCGTGAACAGGAACACGAACACCTTGCGCCGGCTGCGCCACAACGCATCGACCAGCAGGCTGCTTTCCTCGACGTAGCGGGTCAGCTTGAGGATGCGGAACAGCCGCAGCACCCGCAGCACGCGCACCACCAGCAGCGTCTGCGCGCCGGGCAGCAGAAACGAGACGTAGGTGGGCAGGATCGACAACAGGTCGATCACGCCCCAGAAGCTCAGCGCATAGCGCAGCGGCCGCTGCACCGTGGCCAGGCGCAAGGCGTACTCGGCGGTGAACAGCACGGTGAAGCCCCACTCCAGCACGTACAGCGCGCCGGCGTAACGGCTGTGCAGCGCAGGTACGCTGTCGACCAGGATCACCGCGACGCTGGCCAGGATCGCCGCGACCAGCAACAGGTCGAAGTTGCGCGAAGGCGTGGTGTCGTGCCGATAGATGATGTCGAACCAGCGGCGCCGCCAGCCGTGCTCGGTCGCCGGGGCGAGCGGGGAATCGAGGAAAAATCGCATGCGCCCATGCTACCCGAGCCGCCTTGCGGTCGCGGGCGCGCGCGCCGCGGCAGGCGGCGTCCTGATCGGATGCGACGCGGCTGCTGGAGATCCCCCTGTGGGAGGGGCTTCCGCCCCGACGCCGTCGCGCTGACGCGTCGGGACTGAAGTCCCTCCCGCATGTCGAGCAACGGCGTGGTGGGGTTGCTGCGGCACGCGCGCGGGCGGCGGCGGTGTGGCACAGCAGCCTGCCGCCCCGTCGGTCCAGGCGGCGGCCGGCAGTCCCCGGCCGAGCGCTGCCGGCGGTCTTATAATCGGCGCTTTCCCCGCAGGACTGCCTCGATGACCGCTTCTTCCGCCGCGGAGCTGATCGCCCTCGGCCAACGCTACGCGCTGCCGATCTACCGTCCGCGCCAACTGGTGCTAGAGCGCGGCCAGGGCGCACGGGTGTGGGACAGCGAGGGGCGCGACTACATCGACCTGTCCGCCGGCATCGCCGTGTGCGGGCTCGGCCACAACGATCCGGACCTGCAGGCGGCGCTGCTCGAACAGGCCGGCAAGTTGTGGCACACCAGCAACGTGTTCTACAGCGAGCCGCCGCTGCGCCTGGTCGAGGAACTGGTGGTGGCCTCGCGCTTCGCGGAGAAGGCGTACCTGTGCAATTCCGGCGCCGAGGCCAACGAGGCGGCGATCAAGCTGGTGCGCAAGTGGGCCACCGCCCAGGGTCGTCCGCCGCAGCGGCGGGTGATCGTCACCTTCCGCGGCAGCTTCCACGGCCGCACCCTGGCCGCGGTGACCGCCACCGCGCAGCCCAAGTACCAGGAAGGCTACGAGCCGCTGCCCGGCGGTTTCCGCTACGTCGACTTCAACGACATCGTGCAGCTGGAAACGGCGATGGCCGCCGGCGATGTGGCCGCGGTGATGCTGGAGCCGGTGCAGGGCGAGGGCGGGGTGATGCCGGCGGCGCCGGGCTTCCTGGCGCAGGTGCGGGCCCTGTGCGACCACCACGGCGCGCTGCTGGTGCTGGACGAGATCCAGTGCGGCATGGGCCGCACCGGCACCCTGTTCGCGCACTGGCAGGACCAGATCGTCCCCGACATCGTGACCCTGGCCAAGGCGCTGGGCGGCGGCTTCCCGATCGGCGCGCTGCTGGCCGGGCCGAAGGTCGCCGAGACCATGCAGTTCGGCGCGCACGGCACCACCTTCGGCGGCAACCCGCTGGCCGCGGCGGTGGCGCGGGTGGCGCTGCGCAAGCTGGCCTCGACGGCGATCGCCGCCAACGTGTCGCGGCAATCGGCGGCGCTGCGTGCCGGCCTGGCGGCGCTCAACGACGAGTTCGCGTTGTTCTCGCAGGTTCGCGGCCGCGGGCTGATGCTGGGTGCGGTGCTGGCGCCGGCGCATGCCGGACAGGCCGGTGCCATCCTCGACCACGCCGCCGCGCATGGTTTGCTGACCCTGCAGGCGGGCCCGGACGTGCTGCGCTTCGTGCCCGCGCTCAACCTCACCGATGCCGAACTGAGCGAAGGCCTGGCGCGCTTGCGCAGCGCGCTGCGCGCCTACCTCGCCGCGCGCTGAGTCGGCGACTCAGCCCAGGCCGTGCCGCGCCAGCGCGCGGCGCAGGGCGCGCGC
>NZ_AQOI01000682.1:0-1678 GCF_000364665.1 Xanthomonas sp. SHU 199 | reverse complement strand
CCCCGCGCTGCCGTTGACCGCGGAGCTGGCCGCCGGCGAGCGCCGCGTGGTCGCGCGCCTGTATCCGTCCGGCGCCCTGGCCGAGACCGACGCTGGCGACGCCCGGCTGCGCATCGAGGCAGTGCCCGGTTCGCCGCGCGCCCATGCCGACGCGGTGCTGTACGCCCTGCCCTTCGCCGATCGCCCGGTGCGCATCGACCAGGGCTTCGGCGGCGCCTTCAGCCATCGCGACCCGGCCAACGCCTATGCCCTGGATTTCGCCCTGCCCGACGGCACGCCGGTGCTGGCCGCGCGCGCGGGCGTGGTGATGGAGGTGCGCGACGACTTCCGCGAATCCGGCACCGACCCGCGCCTGGGTCAGGTCGCCAATCTGGTGCGGGTGGTGCACGCCGACGGCAGCATGGCGATCTACGCGCACCTGGCCCCCGGCGGCGTGCAGGTGCGGGTGGGCCAGGCGGTGCAGCGTGGCGAGCGCCTCGGCCTGTCCGGCAACACCGGCCTGAGCAGCGGCCCGCACCTGCATTTCGCCGTCCAGCTCAACCGCGGCCTGCGCCTGGAATCGGTGCCGTTCCGCATGGCCGGCCCACTGGGCGAACTGCGCTTCGCTCATCCCACCCCACCCTGAGCGCGCCGCCTACCGTTCGTCGGCAAACGCATTGACATTCGCCAAGTGTATTGATGTATTAATACACATGGATGCAACCCACCTCCACGTGCAACCCAGCGCCCCCGAGCCGATCTACCGGCAGATCGCCGAGCAGATCCGCCGCCTGGTCGCCGCCGGGCAACTGCGCCCGGGCGACGGCCTGCCCTCGGTGCGCGAGGTCGCCGCGGTCCACGCGGTGAACCCGATGACGGTCTCGCGCGCCTACAGCCAGCTCGAAGCCGAGGGCGTGCTGGAACGCCTGCGCGGCCGCGGCATGGCGGTGGCCGCGACCGCCGCCGCACCGCAACGGCAGCGCCTGGAGTTGATCGAACCCCGGCTGCAGGAACTGGTCCGGCATTGCCGCGAACTGGGCCTGCCGGCGCCTCCCGTGATCGAACGTCTTGAACAGTTGTTTGGAGAACCTGGCGATGAGTAGCGTGGTGATGCAGAGCGCAATCCAGACCGATCTGGACATGGACCTGCCGCTGGCGGCGCACGACCTGCACCTGGCGTTCGGTGCCAGCGACGTGCTGCGAGGCGTGGGCCTGCAGATCGGGCGCGGCGAGGTCGTCGGACTGATCGGCCGCAACGGCGCCGGCAAGAGCACCCTGTTGGCTTGCCTGCTCGGCCTGCTGCAGCCGCAGCGCGGCCAGGCGCAGGTATTCGGCGGTCCGGCGCTGCGCCTGGACGACGCGCGCAAGGCGCGCATCGGCTTCGTGCCCCAGCAGCCCCAGGCCTTCGGCTGGATGCGCGTAGAGGAACTGCTGGCCTTCGCCGCGCAGCTCTATCCGCACTGGGACGCGCAGCGCGCGGACGCGCTGCTGCGCCGCTGGGAACTGGACCGCCGCCAGCGCATCGACACGCTCTCCCCCGGCCAGGCCCAGCGCCTGGCCCTGGTGCGCGCACTGGCGGCGCGGCCGGCGCTGCTGGTGCTCGACGAACCGGCCTCGGCGCTGGATCCGGTGGCGCGCCGCGACCTGATGCGCGAGATCGTCACCGAAACCTGCGATGCCGGCACCACCGTGCTGTTCT
>NZ_AQOI01000681.1:0-7715 GCF_000364665.1 Xanthomonas sp. SHU 199 | reverse complement strand
CGCCCAGCCGCTGGACGAGCTCAAGGACAGCGTGTTGCGACTCACGCTGCCGGCCGCCGCCGCCGCGCTGCTCGGCGACGCCGTGCTGCGCGACGAACTCGCACGGCGCCGCAGCGCCGACGGCGGCACCGCCGTACTGCTGCACGCCAGCGAACCGCCTTCCGCCCTGCTCGGCGTGCCCGGTCTGCGCATCGACCGGCTCGGCCTGGAGGACCTGTTCATCGAGGTGGCGGGATGAAGCGCCTGCTCGCCGATCTGCGCCTGCTGTACGCGGCATCGGGCAGGACCCGATGGGTCTACCCCTGGATGATCGCCGCGGCATTGGCCCTGACGTGGGTCGACAATCCGCCATCGCCGCTGGTGCTGACCTGTCCCATCGTGCTGCTGCTCTGGGCACGACTCGGCGCACGCTTGCTGAGCCTGCTCGAGCAGGCGCATCGCCTGCGCCTTCCAGGGCTGCGCAGTCGCTTCGCGCGCCTGTTCGCACTGGCGGTGACCGGCACCGTGCTGTTGCCAGTCCTGCTTTACACGCCGCGCGGCAGCGATCCCAGCCTGACGGCACCGACGCTGCTGCTGTGCGCGTCCGGCGGGCTGCTGCTGGCGACAGCGCCAGCGTGGTCCAGTACCGCACTGCTGTGTCTGCCCCCCCTCGGCTTCATGCTGCACTACTGGGTCGGCGTGCCATTGGACGCGTACCCGCGCAGCACCATGCTGGCCATCGCTGCAGCGTGCGTCGCGGGCGCGACGTGGGCGTACCGCCGCGCCAGCACGCCGCGGCCCGTCGCGCTCGCGCCCTGGCTGCGTCCGCTGTGGATGAACCTGCAGCCGCGCCTGCCCGGCGATGGCGCGATCAGGCAGGTGGTCGCATCGCAAACCGGGCGCCGTGGGTGGATGCAGGGCATCGCGCGCCCCAGCGTTCCCTCGGGCCTGCACGGCGCACCGGAACGCGCCATGCGCTTCGCACTCGGTCCAGGTTTCGCTCCCGGCAGCGCGGCCGGCACCGCGCTGGCCGTCCTCGTCATGCCGTCGCTGGTGTTGCTGTGGACGCTGCTGCTGGTGGGCACGCAATCGCCGACGCTGCCGCTGATCCTGGCCAACGTCATGGCCAACCTGTCCAGCGCGAAGTTCCTGCAACGACTGTGGCTGTGGCGCAAGCACGGCAACCTCGGCCTGATGGAAAGCGCCCTGCTGCCCGGCATGGGCGCACCCGGGCAGATCGGCACGCTGTTCAACCAGGTGGTGCTGAAATGCGCGATCGCGGCGATGCTGCCGTGGCTGGGCCTGTCCTGGCTGCTCGGGCTGCTCAGACACGCCCCGACCGCCTACTACCCGCTGACGGTGTCGATCACCCTGACCGGGACCCTGCTTGCCAGCACCGTCCTGTTGGCCTGCCTGCGCTGGCCGCGCAGCGTGTTGGCGCTGGTCGTGGCGCACTGCGCACTGACGCTGCTGGGCGCCATCAGCATCGGCCAGGTCGGCCTGCCCGGCGCGGTGGCACCGCACTGCCTGGCACCAGCCTGGAGCCTGCTGCTGCTCGGCATGGTCATCGTCTACAACCTGGTGGCACGCCAATCCAGCAAGCGCCCGCACCCCTGGCTGCTCAACTGAACGGCCGTAGCGGGAAGCCCGCTATAATCGCGGGCTTCCTCCGTTGCCGATGACGCCCTTCCGGGCGTGCCGCCCATGTCCGAAGTCGCCACCGAAGCTGCGCGCCGCCGCACCTTCGCCATCATTTCCCATCCCGACGCCGGCAAGACCACGCTGACCGAAAAGCTGCTGCTGTTCGGCGGGGCGATCCAGATGGCCGGCTCGGTGAAGGGCCGCAAGGCCGCGCGCCATGCCACCTCGGACTGGATGGCGCTGGAAAAGGAGCGTGGCATCTCGGTGACCTCGTCGGTGATGCAGTTCCCGTACGAAGGCAAGATCATCAACCTGCTCGACACCCCCGGCCACGCCGACTTCGGCGAGGACACCTACCGCGTGCTCACCGCGGTGGACTCGGCGCTGATGGTGATCGACGTGGCCAAGGGCGTGGAAGAGCGCACCATCAAGCTGATGGAGGTGTGCCGGCTGCGCGACACGCCGATCATGACCTTCATCAACAAGCTCGACCGCGAGGGCAAGGATCCGATCGACCTGCTCGACGAGGTCGAGACCGTGCTCGGCATCGAGTGCGCCCCGGTGACCTGGCCGATCGGCATGGGCCAGCGCCTGAAGGGCGTGGTGCACTTGGTGACCGGCGAAGTGCACCTGTACGAACCCGGCCGCAACTTCACCCGCCAGGATTCGACCATCTTCCCGTCGCTGGACGCGCCCGGCCTGGCCGAGAAGATCGGCGAACAGATGCTGGCCGAACTACGCGAGGAACTGGAACTGGTGCAGGGCGCCAGCCACGCCTTCGACCTGGACGCCTACCGCGCCGGCAAGCAGACCCCGGTGTTCTTCGGTTCGGGCGTCAACAACTTCGGCGTGCAGCCGCTGCTGGACTTCTTCGCCGAGCACGCGCCGCCGCCGCAGCCGCGCGCCACCACCGGCCGCCAGGTGCAGGCAGGCGAGGACAAGCTGACCGGCTTCGTGTTCAAGATCCAGGCCAACATGGATCCGCAGCATCGCGACCGCGTCGCGTTCATGCGCATCTGTTCGGGCCGCTTCGCTGCCGGCATGAAGACCCTGCACGTGCGCACCGGCAAGGAGGTCAAGCTGGCCAACGCGCTGACCTTCATGGCCAGCGACCGCGAGATCGCCGCCGAGGCCTACCCCGGCGACGTCATCGGCATCCACAACCACGGCACCATCTCCATCGGCGACACCTTCACCGAAGGCGAGTCGCTGTCGTTCACCGGCATTCCCAACTTCGCCCCGGAACTGTTCCGCCGCGCGCGCCTGCGCGACCCGCTCAAGCTCAAGCAATTGCAGAAGGGCCTGGCGCAGCTGTCCGAGGAAGGCGCCACCCAGTTCTTCCGCCCATTGATGAGCAACGACCTGATCCTCGGTGCGGTCGGCACGCTGCAGTTCGACGTGGTCGCCTACCGGCTCAAGGACGAGTACGGCGTGGACGCCAGCTTCGAACCGGTGGGCGTGGTCACCGCGCGCTGGGTGCACTGCGACAACCCCAAGAAGCTGGAAGAGTTCCGCGAGAAGAACGCGATGAACCTGGGCATCGACGCCGCCGGCGAACTGGTCTACCTGGCGCCGACCCGGGTCAACCTGCAACTGGCGCAGGAACGCGCGCCGGACGTGCGCTTCGCCGCCACGCGCGAACATGCGCACAGCGTGGCGGTGGAATGACCGCCATGTGACCGCGGGCGTGCGCCGGCTGAGCGCACGCCCAACCGGCGGCGCCGTGTTGCGCCGCAGCGGATGCGAACCGCTCGCAATTGCGGTACCGTGCGGGCCCATGGATGCAGACCGGTCGCCCGCCTACCCGAACGCCGACGCGCAGCCTTCCACGGACTGGCGCGACGAACTGGCCAGCGCCCTGACCCACGGCCTCGGCGCCATCGCCGCGCTGGCCGGCGGCTCGGTGCTGATCACCCTGGCCGCCATCTACGGCGACGGCTGGCAGCTCGCCACCGCCATCGTGTTCAGCGTCACCTTGCTGCTGCTGTATGTGGCCTCGACGCTGTACCACGCCATCCCACATCCCGGCGCGAAGGCCCGCCTGCAGATCTTCGATCACTGCGCGATCTACCTGCTGATCGCCGGCACCTACACCCCGTTCACCCTGATCGGCCTGCGCGGCCCGTGGGGCTGGGGCCTGTTCGCAGCGATCTGGACCATCGCCGTGGCCGGGGTGATCTTCAAGCTGTTCTTCACTGGTCGCTTCCGCCTGCTGTCGACCATCCTGTACATCGCGATGGGCTGGCTGATCGTGGTGGCGATCGAACCGCTGCTACGCTCCGTCGACGCCTGGACCCTGGGATGGCTGCTGGCCGGCGGCCTGTTCTACACCCTGGGCACGTATTTCTACCAGCGCGACACCGTGCGCTACTTCCACGCCATCTGGCATCTGTTCGTGCTCGCCGGCAGCGTCTGCCACTTCGTGGCGGTCACCAGTCAGGTGCTCTGAGGCGACGATCGCTTTCGCACCCCGTGCACGGCGGCTGCCTAGGATGGCCGCATGGCTCGCGACCCCGCTTCCGCATCCCGCTCCTGGCCCTGGCGGCGCAACGACGGCCGCCTGCGGCGCTGGCCGTTCGTGCTCGGCGCGCTGGTGCTGCTCCTGCTCGTCATCATTCTGATCTTCGACTGGAACTGGTTCAAGGCGCCAGTGGAACGCGCGGTGCAGGCGCGCACCGGCCGCGCGTTCCATATCGGCGGCAACCTCGACGTGGACCTGGGACGCATCGTCACCGTGCGCGGCGATCGCCTGCGCTTCGCCAATGCCGACTGGTCGAAGCAGCCGCAGATGGCCAGCGCCGACCGCGCCGAACTGGATATCGCGCTGTGGCCGCTGCTGCGCGGCCGCCTGCGCATCCCCGAGATCCGCCTGACCAAGCCCGATCTGCTGCTGGAAACCGGACCGAACGGACAGCCAGGCAATTGGGTGCTCGGCCAGTCCGAGGGCGGCCATCCGGTCGTGCTCGGCGCCCTGCTGGTACAACAGGGACATCTGCGCTTCCAGGATCCGGCCGGGCGCACCGAGATCGACATCGCCGTCGACAGCCAGGTCGGGCAGCGCCGCCGTGGCGATGCCGCCCCGCCGATCGCAGTCAGCGGCGACGGCCGCTGGCGCGGCAATCCCTTCACCCTGAAAGGCAGTACCGCCTCGCCGCTGGAACTGAGCGAGAGCGACCATCCGTTCCGCGTCGACCTGCGTGGCAGCGCCGGCAGCACCCGCGCGCACATGCGCGGCACCCTGACCAATCCGTTCCAGTTGCGCGTGTTCGACCTGCAACTGCAACTGGCCGGCACCGACATGGCCCACCTGTATCCGCTGCTGGGCATCGCCATCCCCTCCACCCCGCCCTATCAGTTGGACGGACGCCTGCAGCGCGACGGAGATCGCTGGCGCTACCAGGACTTCCGCGGCCGCGCCGGCGACAGCGACCTGGCCGGCACGGTGCAGATCGACACTGCGGGCCAGCGCCCGTTCCTGCGCGCCGACCTGCGTTCGCAGCGGCTGGATTTCGACGACCTGGCCGGCTTCGTCGGCGCACCGCCGCGCACCGGCGCCGGCGAGACCGCCAACGCCGAGCAGAAGGCGCAGGCGGCCAAGCTCGCCGCCACCGACAAGGTGCTGCCGTCCACCCCATACGACCTCGGCAAGCTGCGCGCGATGGACGCCGACGTGCGCTGGAAGGCGCAGCGCATCAATGCGCCGTCGCTGCCGCTGGACGACATGGATGCGCATCTGAAGCTCGATGACGGCGTCATGCTGCTGCAACCGCTGAACTTCGGCGTGGCCGGCGGCGACCTGCGCTCGGACATCCGCATGGATGCACGCAAGCCCACGCTGTTCACCCGCGCGCAGGTGTCGATCCGCGGCGTGCAGCTGGGCAAGCTGTTCCCCGACGGCAAACTGGCCAAGGAAGCGGCGGGCGCGATCGGCGGCGAGATCGCGTTGGCCGGCAGCGGCAACTCGATCGCGCAGATGCTCGGCAGCGCCGACGGCAGCGTCGCCGTCGGCATGGGCAAGGGCCGCATCAGCAACCTGGTGATGGAGCTGGCCGGGCTGGATATCGCCGAATCGCTGAAGTACCTGGTGACCAAGGACCGCGAGATCCCGGTGCGCTGTGCGTTCGGCGACTTCGGCGTGCAGCACGGAGTGATGACCTCGCGCGGCCTGGCCTTCGACAGCACCGACACCCTGCTGGTCGGCAGCGGCACCATTGACCTGGGCCAGGAACGCCTGGACCTGCTGCTGAAGGCGCAACCCAAGGACCACAGCATCCTCGCCCTGCGCTCGCCGCTGCGCGTCGGCGGCACCTTCAAGGACCCGAGCTTCCGCCCCGACTTCAAGGCCCTGGGCCTGCGCGGCGCGATCGCCGTCGCCCTGGGCAGCATCGCCCCGCCAGCGGCGCTGCTGGCCACCATCGAGACCGGGCCGGGCAAGGATATTCAGTGCGGGCGGTGAAGCCGGGAGTGGGGAATCGGGAATGGGGAATCGTCAGATCAAGAGCGCATTGCGTGGTCTGACATCGCCAGGCGAATCACGCCCAAACGCATAACGCGGGATCCGCGCTCCTGCCTTTCCCATTCCCCATTCTCTTTTCCCGACTCCCAGCCCCTCAGCTCCTGATGTACTCCTGCAACTGATCCAGCTCCTCGCGCTGCTCTTCGATCACCGCCTTGACCAGGTCGCCGATCGAGATCACGCCGATTACGGTGCCGGCGTCCACCACCGGCAGGTGGCGGATGCGTTGCCCGGTCATCAGTTCCATGCACTGCTGCACGCTCTGCGACGGGTCCACGGTGTGCACCCTGCTGCTCATGATGTCGCGCACCGGCGTGGTCGCCGAGGAGCGGTCCTGCAGGACCACCTTGCGTGCGTAGTCGCGCTCGGACAGGATCCCGGACAGCTCTCCGTCCTGCAGCACCAGCACCGCGCCGATACCCTTTGCGGCCATCAGCCGCAGCGCCTCGATCACCGCCGTGTCCGGCGCGACCGCGTGGATCTCATTGCCCTTTTCGCTCAAGACCTGCCGTACCGTCCGCATCGCTGCCTCCCGGTTCGCTGGATCGCACGGCCGAGCATACTCCTTCGCCCGGTGCACGCCAGGTCTCCACCAGGTACAGCGGACGTTGCTTGGATTCCTCGTACAGCCGGCCCAGGTATTCGCCGATCAGGCCCAGCGCGATCAGTTGCACGCCGCCCAGGAACAGGATGACCGCCATCATCGTCGGCCAGCCGGCCACCGGGTCGCCCCACAGCGCCGCCTTGACTACCACCCAGATCGCGAACAGGAAGGCGCCCACCGCCGTCGCCAGGCCCAGGTAGGTGGCCACCCGCAACGGTGCGGTGGAGAAGCCGGTGATGCCGTCCAGGGCGAAGTTCCACAACCGCCACAGACTGAACTTGCTGCGCCCGGCCAGCCGCGGCGCACGCCGGTACGGCACCGCCAGGCGGCGGAAACCGATCCAGCCGAACAGGCCCTTCATGAAGCGGTGGCGCTCGCGCAATTGCCGCAGCGCGGCCAGCGCGCGTGGCGACAGCAGGCGAAAATCGCCGGTATCGGCGGGGATCGGCGTCTTCGACAGGCGCCCGATCACCCGGTAGAACAGCGCCGCGGTGCCGCGCTTGAGCCAGCCCTCGCCTTCGCGCACCAGGCGCGTACCGTAGATATCGTCGTAGCCGGCGCGCCAATGCGCGACGAATTGTCCGATCAGTTCCGGCGGATCCTGCCCATCGGCGTCCAGCAGCATCGCCGCGCCGCGATCGACGCAGTCCAGACCGGCGGTCAGCGCCAGTTCCTTGCCGAAATTGCGCGACAGGCGCAGCGCGCCGACCCGCGGATCGGACGCGGCCAGCGCCTGGATCGTCTCCCAGGTCGCATCGCGGCTGCCGTCGTCGACGTACAGCACCCGCCCCTCCAATCCCGGCACGGCGTCGAGCGCAGCGACGATGCGCGGGTGCAACAGCGGCAGGGTCTGCGCCTCGTTGAACGCAGTGACGACGACGGTGAGACGTTCGGATTCCATCGGCGGATGGTACGGAGCCGCCTGCGGGTTCACCAGCAGTGGGCATCACCTGACGAACCACTCCCTTCTCCCAT
>NZ_AQOI01000680.1:0-2137 GCF_000364665.1 Xanthomonas sp. SHU 199 | reverse complement strand
CTCACCCCAACCCCTCTCCCGGGGGGAGAGGGGCTCAAGCTACGGCGCCTGCAGGTAGGCCGGGCCGCCCAGTTGCCGGGTCTGGCGCTGGATCCAGTTGGCGCGTCCCTGCACGTACGGGCCGGGACGCGCGGCGTTGTAGCGCTGCGGCGCCGGCAGCACCGCCGCCAGCAGCGCGCTCTGCGCCGGCGTCAGCTGCGCCGCGTCCTTGTTCCAGAAGCTGCGCGCCGCCGCCTGTGCGCCATACACGCCGTCGCCGAACTCGGCGACGTTGGCGTACACCTCCAGAATGCGCTGCTTCGACCACAGCGCCTCGATCAGCACCGTGTACCAGGCCTCCAAGCCCTTGCGCAACCAACTGCGGCCTTGCCACAGGAACACGTTCTTGGCGACCTGCTGGCTGATGGTGCTGGCGCCGCGCAGACGCCCGCCGCGCGCGTTGTGGTCGCGCGCCTTCTCGATCGCATCCAGATCGAAACCGTGATGGCTTGGGAAGCGCTGGTCCTCCGCGGCGACCAGGGAGATCGGCAGGCTCGGCGCGATCTGCGCAGTATCGCGCCAGTCGTACGCGATGCGGTACGACCAGTCGCCACTGGCCCAGGCGCCAAGCTGGCGCTCCAGCATCATCGCCGAGAACGGCGGGTCGACGAAGCGCAGCAGCAACACCTGCGACACGCTCGCCAGCACGAACAGCAACGGCGCCAGCAGCAGCCAGCGCCGCCAGCGCCTGGCCCGTGGACGCGCCGGCAGGGCGCCACTTGCATCGCGGCGCCCCGCCCCCATTCCTATGCTTTCTTCGATCTGGTCCACCGTGACGATCCACTCTCGTGCGGTCGCCATCTTCCCATGCGCAGCGAGGCCGCAATGCATTCTTCCGACGATCGTCTGACCCGCTTCCTGCTCCCCGGCGCCGGCGTGCGCGGCGTGCACGTGCGCCTGCACGACACCTGGCGCGAGATCCTGGCGCCGGCCAGCTATCCCGCCGCGGCCACCGAACTGCTGGGCGAGGCCTGCGTCGCCGCGGCCCTGTTCACCGGCCATACCAAGGTCGACGGGCGCCTGTCGGTGCAGTTGCGCAGCCAGGGCGCGCTGCGCACCCTGTTCGCCGAGTGCACCGCCGCCGGCACGCTGCGCGGCATCGTCCAGTTGGGCGAGGGCCAGGACGCGCCGCGCGACCTGCGCGCGCTCGGCGACGACGCCCTGCTGGCGATCACCATCGAGAACCCCGGCCTGGATCCGCGCGAACCGCAGCGCTACCAGAGCCTGGTGGCGATGTCCTCGGCCGAGCTGGACGAAGCCTTCGAGGACTACTTCCGCCAGTCAGAGCAGTTGCCGACGCGACTGATCCTGGCCGCCGACGGTACGCACGCCGCCGGCCTGCTGCTGCAGAAGCTGCCGGGCGACGCCGGCGACGAGGACGGCTGGAACCGCGCCGGCGCGCTGTTCGAGACCGTCGGCGAGGCCGAACTGCTGGCCACGCCGGCCGAAACCCTGCTGCACCGGCTGTTCCACGAGGAGACCCCGGAACTGCTCGGCGACCGCCCGCTGCGCTTCGGCTGCTCGTGCTCGCGCGAGCGGGTCGCGGCGATGCTGCGCTCGCTCGGCGAGGAAGAAGCGCGGGCGGCGGCCGAGGCGACCGGCCAAGTTGAGATCCGCTGCGAGTTCTGCGGCCGCCACTATGACTTCCCCTTGACGGAATTCGGAGTATTGTTTGCCGTAACGCAAGCTGAACCGACATCCTCGGAGCGCTTGCACTAGCTGAAACGCGCGTCGCGACCGGGGAGTCCGACTTGTTAAAGAAACATAAACCCTCTAGCATCGACCACCCTGTCCGGCGGGAACTTTCGTGCCCGCCCCAAGTCTCAGATTGCTGATGCGACCCTTCCTGCGCCTACCGCTCGCCCTGCTGATCGCCCTCGCGGCGAGCACGGGTGCGCACGCGCAGAGCAAGCCCGCCACTGGTCACGACCGCACCGTGTTGCCGGTCTGGAACAAGGGCAGCGGCAAGGTCGAGGCGCTGCTGTACCTGGAGCCCACCGGCGAACAGGCGGTCGGCGCGCGCTGGCATTTCGGCCGCAACTCCCTGGATGCGGCGTTCGGCCTGTCCTCCGGCGACTCGCTGGGCCTGCTGTGCAAC
>NZ_AQOI01000679.1:0-25857 GCF_000364665.1 Xanthomonas sp. SHU 199 | reverse complement strand
GCTTGGCCAGCCACTGCATGCTGGCCAGCCTGGGCGACGACGACGGCACCACCGGCCACCATGTCGCCGCCACCACCACCTTCAACCGCCCCGGCGGGCGCCTGTCGCTGTCGGCGGGCACCGGCCGCGAGAACCTCCCCGCCTGGCTGGCCGGCGCCAACAAGACGCCGTCGATGCGGATGGAGCAGAACGACCTGACCGTCTTCGCGCAGCAGAACATCGGCCGCGAGGGCTTCGTCTCGATCGGCGGCACCTACGCCAAGGCGCGCCTGGTGCCGATCGCCGACGCCACCCCGGCCATGCTCGACCGCTGGGACAGCAAGAGCCTGAGCATCGGCGGCGGCTACGGCTCGTTCAGCGCCAACGTGATCGGCCGTGTCGTCGACGCCCCCGGCCAACCCGGCAAGTGGACCGGCCTGGGCGTGGGCCTGACCTGGCGCACCCCGTGGAGCGGCCAGCTGACCGTGGGCGCCGAGAACGTCATCACCCGCGGCAAGAACCCGTTCTCGCCGAACAACATCAGCACCGAAGAGGGGACCATCCCCTACGTGCGCTACGAGCAGGATCTGTAGCCGAACACTTGCAACCTGTTGTCAGGAAAAGAAAAAGCCTCCGCACGGAGGCTTTTTTATTGCCTGATCGAGCGTGATATACATCACGCAAATTGCGCCCTCATTAACGACTCTTTAATTTCTCTGAAGACAAAGTTAACATCGGCTCACCCCGCGGTTTTTGGCATCGCATTTCGGCGCCTCCGCAGGAGAACTCAGCTGACATACACCTTTCGGAGAGAGAGCCAATGAATTGCAAGACCCATCGCTTGCGCGACGCGATCGCGTTCGCACTCGCTGCCGGCACCACCGCGCTGCTGAGCACCGGCGCGGCCGCGGCCCAGGACAGCTCCTCCAACGATGCGTCCAAGACCCTGGACACCATCCAGGTCACCGGCTCGCGCGTTGCCCGCGTTGAAACCGAAACCGCCAGCCCGGTGGTCGTGATCGACCGCGCCGCGATCGAGCAGACCGGCAAGCTGACCCTCGGCGATCTGGTGCAGGAACTGCCGGCGATGTCCGGTGCGCCGGCCAGCCCGGCGGTCAACAACGGCGGCGGCGACGGCAAGTCCTCGGTCGACCTGCGCGGCCTCGGCGACGAGCGCACCCTGCTGCTGGTCAACGGCCGTCGCGTCGTCAACAACGACGTCAACTCGATCCCGGCCAGCGCCGTGGAGCGCATCGAAGTGCTGACCAGCGGCGCCTCGGCGGTGTACGGCTCCGACGCCGTGGCCGGCGTGGTCAACTTCATCCTGCGCAAGGACTTCGAAGGCCTGGCGGTCAGCGTCGACTACGGTCAGGCGACGCACCTGAGCGACGGCGCGCGCAGCGGCGGCTCGCTGACCTTCGGTCAGGTCGGCGATCGCGGCAACATCATGGTCGGCCTGAACTACAACAAGTTCGATGGCATCTCCTCGGCCAACCGCAAGTACTCCAAGGACGCGACCTACCTGTACAGCGGCGCGGTCACCGTGCTCGGCTCCAGCCGCAATCCGCGCGGCCGCATCACCGTGCCGACCGCCCTGCGTCCCCAGTACGGCGGCTGCTCGACCGTCACCCTGAAGCCCGGCGCGACCGGCGCCTCGCAGGGGGATTACCGCTGCTACTCCGGCGCGACCGACTCCTTCAACTACCAGGCCACCAACCTGATCATGACGCCGCAGGAGCGCACCAACGCGTTCTTCCTGGCGAACTATCAGATCACCGACAGCATCAACGCCTTCGCCCAGGTCTACCACAACAAGACCAGCTCCAACTTCGCGATCGCGCCGCTGCCGTTCGACGCCCGTGGCGACAAGGTGGTGATCTCCGCCAACAACTTCTACAACCCGTTCGGCACCAACTTCGGTGCGGACAATGGCGGCAACCAGTACAACCAGCTGCTGACCCGCTTCACCTCGCTGGGCCAGCGCCGTTCCTACTACAGCACCGTGACCGATCAGGTCGTGGCCGGCCTGGAAGGCTTCGTCGGCGACAGCACCTGGAAGTGGGACGCGGCCATGAACTACGGCCACTACACCCGCGAGAACACCAGCTACGGCTACGTGTACTACGCCGGCCTGCGCGACGCGCTGGGCCCGTCGTTCCGCGACACCGATGGCGTGGTCAAGTGCGGCAGCGCAGGGGCGGTGATCGCCGGCTGCACCCCGTTGAACATCTTCAACATCAACGACCCGCAGACGATCGCGACGCTCGGCAAGTACGAAGCGCGCCCGACCTACTCCAACACCTACCAGATGCGCAGCTTCGAAGCCAACGCCAACGGCGAGCTGTTCACGCTGCCGGCCGGCGCCTCGCAGCTGGCGGTGGGCGTGTCCTGGCGCGAGGAGTACCAGAAGAACGCGGTCGACTACATCGCCATCGCCAACGCCAACGGCAACTGCTTCATCTCGCAGGAAGCCTGCGGCACCCCGCTGAGCGGCAAGTACAACGTCAAGGAGCTGTACGCCGAACTGTACGTCCCGCTGCTGTCCGAGGTCCCGTTCGCGCACCTGCTGGCGCTGACCCTGGGTTCGCGCTATTCGGACTACAACACCTTCGGCAACACCACCAACAGCAAGGTGCAGCTGGAGTGGCGTCCGATCCAGAACCTACTGCTGCGCGGCACTGTCGCCGAGGTGTTCCGCGCCCCGACGATCGAGAACCTGTACGCCGGCGCCAGCGGCGATGCGCCGAACTTCGCCGACCCCTGCATCGGCTACGGCCGCACCGGCACCGCACGCAACCACGAAGCGGCGTGCGGCGCGGGCGCGGGTGCGACCGCCATTCCGGGCGCCACCGGCATCACCCCGAGCGGCATGTCGCAGACCACCGGCGTGTGGTCGGGCTCGGTCGCCGCCGGCTTCACCCTGAAGCCGGAACAGGGCAAGTCGTTCGACTGGGGTGTGGTCTATGACCCGGAATGGCTGCCGGGCTTCTCGGCCAGCCTGGACTACTGGCGCCTGTACCTGAACGACACGATCAACCGTGCCGATGCGCAGACCGTGGCCGACATCTGCTACAGCGACAACAACAGCCCGTTCTGCGGCTTCATCAACCGTTACTCCGATGGCCAGGTGAACTTCATCCGCGAGCCGATCGTCAACCTGGGCCGCCTGGACACCAAGGGCTGGGACCTGGCGCTGCGCTACCGCCTGCCCGACACCGCCTGGGGTAGCTACACCTTCGGCCTGGACGGCACCTACATCGCGCGGTACGACAACAAGACCAACCCGGCCGATCCGGCGGGCGTGGTGACCCACGTGGCCGGCACGTACAACAAGAGCTACGGCCTGTACTCGCGTGTCCGCGGCCGCCTGTTCGTGAACTGGCAGAAGGGCGACCTCGGCGCCAGCTGGCGCATCCGCTACGTCGGTCCGTTCGACGTCGGCAGCGCCGATCCGGCGCAGAACCGCAGCGCCGACGCCGGCCTGCCGTACGTGGTGGTCCCCTACGGCTCCTACTTCCTGCACAGCGTCAGCGTGAACTACGCGCTGCCGTGGTTCAATTCGAAGGTGGAAGTGGGCCTGGACAACGTGTTCGACAAGCAGCCGCCCATGCTGTATCAGAACAACGTGCTGAACGCCAACACGGACGTGAACAGCTTCGACACCGTTGGCCGCTACCTGTGGGCTCGCTACAGCATGAGCTTCTGAGTTCGCTCAGTCCGCGCTTGACGTAACGACGAGGGCCGCGCGAAGCATTCGCGCGGCCCTCTTTTTTGGCAGACCGGAATGAACGCACCACAGCTGCAACACGCGATCCATCTCATCGAACAAGGCAACGCGGAAACGGCCGCCGAGCTGTGCCGGCAGGCACTGATCGCCACGCCACACGATCCCGGCTGGCACACGCTGCTGGCGATGGCGCTGCAACAAGGCGGCGACGTGGCCGGAGCGGCCGCGCACTACCGCACCCTGACCCACCTGCAGCCGCAGGAGTCGGCGCACTGGGCCAATCTGGGCATGACGCTGCGCACCCTGGGCGAGCATGCCGACGCCGAACAGGCCTACCACCAGGCCCTCGCCCTGGCGCCGCAGACCTATCACTATCTCGTCGACCATGGCCTGCTGTTGCTGGACATGGGCGACATCGCGCGCGCGCGACACCGACTGCTCGACGCGGTCGACCTGGATCCGGCGCAACCGGAAGCGCGCATCCATGCCGCCATCGCCTGCTTCGAGTGCGGCGATGCGCAACGCGCCGCCGCCCTGCTCCCACCACCCGCCGTGTGGCCGCACCTGCCCGACGACCTGCGCGAGGACCTGGCCGGTGCATTGATCCAGGTCGGCAGAACCGACGAAGCCGAGACATTGCTGTCGCAGACCCAGCACGGCCAGGCGCCGTCGCTCTCCAACCTGATCCGCCTGGCGCAACTGCACGAACGCACCAACCGCATCGCCCAGGCGGAGGCGCTGTGGCAGCAGGCGCGCGCCATCGCCGTGCAGGACGACAGGCAGACCCGCATCGACCTGCTGCAATTGCAGTCGGCGCTGGCACTGCGCCGCAAGGACTACACCGCTGCACGCGGCGCCAACACCGAACTATTGGCCCTGCGGCCGCAGGTGCAGATCGAGGCCAACGCCTATTTTGCGCTGGCCGGCATCGACGACAAGCAAGGCGAGCCTGCCGCGGCGATGGCCATGCTGGAGAAGGCGCACGCCCTGCAGTTCAAGCTCGCCGCAGAGACCATGCCGGACATCGCCCACTCCGGCGAAGAGCCGCTGCAGATCTCCAGCCTGTGGCTGAAGACTCCGTTCGCGGTGGACCCGCACGCCACGGCGCCGGACAGCGACGCGTCGCCGGTGTTCATCGTCGGCTTTCCCCGCTCGGGCACGACCATGCTGGAGCAGATGCTCGATGCGCATCCGCGCTATGCGTCGATGGACGAGCGCGCGATCCTGCAGCGCTGCATCGAATGGATGGAAGCGCAGGGCAAGCGCTATCCGTACGACCTGGACGCGCTGGACCAGACCCAGGTCGCGGCGATGCGCCAGGTGTACTGGGCAGAAGTCGCAAAGGTCACGACCCTGGCCGCCGGCCAGCAACTGGTCGACAAGAACCCGCTGAACATGCTGCGCCTGCCGGTGATCATGCGCATGTTCCCCACCGCGAAGATCATCCTGGCCCTGCGCCATCCCTGCGATGTGCTGCTGAGCTGCTACATGCAGAACTTTCGCTCGCCGGCGTTCATGGTGTTGTGTTCCAGCCTGGAGCGCCTGGCCAAGAGCTATGTCAACGCGATGCGCTTCTGGATCCACCATCAGGCGCTGCTGCAGCCGCAGTTGCTGATCCTCAAGTACGAGGAAACGGTGGCCGATTTCCCTGCGCAAGTGCAACGCATCGGCGACTTCCTGGGCATCGACCAGGCCGGATTCCTGGCCGATTTCGCGCAGCATGCCGCACGCAAGGGCTACATCAGCACCCCCAGCTACGCGCAAGTGGTGGAACCGGTGAACCAGCGCGCCGTGGGACGCTGGCATCCCTACGCGCCCTGGCTGGCCGACGCGCTGCCGATCCTGCAGCCGGTGGCCGCGCACTGGGGCTACGACCTGGAAGCGCCGACCCCATGAAAGTGCTGAGCGACTACATCCGCACCTACGACGACGCCCTGCCCGCCGCGTTCTGCCAACAGTTGATCGACGGGTTCGAATCTTCCCGCGCGCATCACCTGCGCAACGGCAGCAATACGCATGCGGCGCTGGGCGAGAGCAACTGGACCGAACTGGACGTCGGCAAGCTGGCCGACCCGGCCTTCCTGGGCTTCTTCCTGGACCGGATCGAACACTACCTGGCCCGCTACAACCAGGCACTGGGCCTGACCCTGCCCATTCCGTACCGGCCGACCATCGACCGACTGATCCTGAAGAAGTATCAGGTGGGTGGCACCGATCGCTTCCAGCCGCATTTCGACTCGGTCGACGCGGTCTCGGAACGCTACATGGTGTTCCTCTGGTATCTCAACGACGTCAGCGAAGGGGGGACCACCCGTTTCTGCGACCTCGAAGTGGAAACCGCACCCCGCGCCGGCAGGTTGCTGATGTTTCCTCCTTACTGGATGTACCAACACGTCGGCGAGCCGCCGGTGTCCAACGACAAGTACATCCTGTCGACCTACCTCATGTTCAAGCGCTGAGCGTCGCCGCGAACTCCAACGCGCGACGCGCCAGGCACGGCTCAGACGCCGGCACGCAGATTGAACGCGCCGATCGTCTCCACCAGTTGCCGCAGCGCCAGCGTCTCGGCCTCGTCCAGATCCGGGTGCCAGGTGTCCAGGATCGTCACCACCCGCACCCGGTCGCTGTGGTTCCAGGCCTGGTGCAGGCAGGTGTCGTTGAACGTGACCAGGCGACCGACCTCCCAGGCATGGGCGATACCGGCGACCTCGAGCGCGCAGTCCGGCGGCACGATCAAGGGCAAGTGGGTCACGACGCGCGCGTTGGTCACGCCGTAATGCGGCTTGATCGTGGTGCCGGGCGCCAGGATCGAGAACAACACTTCCGGCGCATGTCCCTCGATCCGGGTCAACGGCACCTGCGCCAACGCGGCTGCCGTGCGCGGGCAGCGCTGCAGGTTCTCCGGGTAGGCTTGCCCGTGCCGGAAGAAGAAATAGGCATCCCAGGCGCCGTCGCCCCGCTGGCCGACGAGATAGTCCTGCGGCGACGCGCCATTGCTGAAATCCAGGAACGGCTGCACCGACTGCCGCGACGCCAGGACCTGGTGCGCCTCTTCGACGATTCCGGCGGCGGCGTCCTGCAGTTGGTCGTACCAGGGGAACCGCGCGGCGCCCAGATAGGGCGACGGGTCCAGCTCCGGGATGTACAGGAAGGTCGGATGCTGGCCATCGTCCGCCGGGCGTGGCTGCAGCCCGAGATAGATGCGCAAGGCCGCCATCACCCGGCGCAACGCGGCCTCGCCGAAGCGATCGAGCAATGGCTGGATCGCGGCGACGAACACGGCGTGCCGCCCCTGATCGATCCGCCGCATCGCAGCGACCACGCGCGCCCGCAATTCGGGCGCGGTCGTGTCCTGATCGAGCCAGCGTCCCTTGGCCTGTGCCGCGCGCACTGCGGCAAAGTACATCGGCAGCGCGTCGTCATGGCGCCCCAGCGCATCCAGGCTTTCGGCGTACCACAACCGCACCAGGAACGCGTCGGCGGCCAGCTGCAAGGCGTGTTCGAACGCCGGCAGCGCCTGCGCATGCTCGCCGAGCCGGGCCAGGCAGATCGCGCTCCGGCTCCATGCCTCCGCACTGGGTTCGGCGGCGGCCACCAGCGTCCAGGCCTGGGCCGCGCGCGCGAACGCACCGCTGTCCATCAGCAGCAGCGCATGCGCGCGGCGCAGCGCCAGATCGGCAGGCGCTGCGTCCAGGGCACGCTCGCACAGCGCATCTGCGGCGCGGTAGTCGCCCTCGGCCACGTGCCGCTGCACGGCTTCCAGCGCGTCGGCAGCCGGCACCTGCGCCATCAGCCCGGAATCAAGGTCACGATGACGTGTTCGACGTAGGCCTCGAAGTCCTCGCGCGCCTGCTTGGGTTGGTGCAATTGCAGCGACAGCTGCAGGAAGCCGACGTAGGCGGCATAGGCCAGGCGTGCGCGATGTTGCGCATCGGTCCGGCTGAGTCCGGCCTGGCGGAACGAGGCGATCAGATACTCCATGCGCCGCTGCGAGACCCGGTCGATCACCGGCCGCACCGCAGGATGATCGAGCGCCTTCAGCAACTCACTGTAAATGATGTGCGGCTTGACCTCGTGCGCGACCAGTTGGAACAGCGCGCGCAGCCGCGTGCGCGGATCCGGCACCTCTTCCAGGCTGCCGAACACCTGCTGCTGCTCGACCAGTTCCCAGCGCTCCAGCGCGGCCTGCAGCAGCGCATCGCGCGAGGGGAAATGCCAGTAGAAGCTGCCCTTGGTGACGCCCAGGCGCCGCGCCAGCGGCTCCACCGCCACCGCGCTGACGCCCTGTTCGGCGATCAGGTCCAGGGCGGCCTGCGCCCAGTCTTCGGCACTGAGCCGGTTGTTGCGGCCACCGCCGGAAGCGGCGCCGTCGTCGGAGGAAGGAGCGGGCGCGGTATTCATCCGTGGATTTAACCATACGGGGACGTCGGTTGCAGTATGTGGCCTTCACGAGGGCGGCGCAAATGCCCGGCAGCATTGGCTTTTCGCACCCATACTGCATCGTATTGACATGCCGCGCAGAGCAACCATACTATCTCGTATGGTTTCCGCCTCCGCCACCGTCCCGCATGCCGCCTCGGCTACCCTCTCGGGTGCCGGCGAGCTGGCGCTGGCCGCGACCGTCACCGGTCCCGGCGAGGCCGGATCGGTGCTGTTCGCGCATGGCTTCGGCCAGACCCGGCATGCATGGTCGGCGACCGCGGCGGCGTTGCAGGCGCACGGCTACCGCAGCGTCGCCTATGACGCGCGCGGCCATGGCGATTCGGCGCGCAACCCGGCGGACCTGCCCTATCGCGGCGAGCAGTTCACCGACGACCTGATCGTGGTCGCCGGCGAGATGTCGCCGCCACCGGTGCTGGTCGCCGCCTCGATGGGCGGGCTGTTCGGGCTGATCGCCGAATCGCGCTGGCCGGGCCTGTTCCGCGCGATGGTGCTGGTGGACATCACCCCGCGCTGGCAGCCGGCCGGGGTCGAGCGCATCCTCGCCTTCATGACCGCGCACCCCCATGGCTTCGCCAGCCTGGACGAGGCCGGCGACGCGATCGCCGCCTACCTGCCACAGCGTGCGCGCAAGTCGCCGGAGGCGCTGCGCAGCGTCCTGCGCCAGCACGCCGACGGCCGCTGGTACTGGCACTGGGATCCGCGCCTGGTCGAAGAGCTGGCGCGCGACAGCGACCAGCACCAGGGTGCGATCGCGCAGGCCGCCGCGCACGTGCAGTGCCCGCTGCTGCTGATCAGCGGCGGCCGCAGCGACCTGGTCACGCCGCAGACCATCGAAGAGTTCCTGTCGCTGGTGCCGCATGCGCAGCATGCGCATCTGCCCGAAGCCACGCATATGCTGGCCGGCGACGACAACGCCGCATTTACCGCCACTGTGTTGCACTACCTGGACGCCCTGCCACCGGCCTGCGCCGGCGCATCGTCCGCCGTCACCGAGTACCTCCCCGGAGCACGCCCATGAGCATCATTGCCCCCTTTCTCGTGTTGTTGCTGGCCGGCGCGTTCGCCGCCTATCACCGCATGCGGCTCGCCGTCTGGGCCGCGTTGAGCGCCACGCTGCTGGTCGCGTGCTGGCTGCTCGGCGCCAACCACGTCGCCACCATCGTCGCGGCCGTCGTGCTGGCGGTGGTCGCGATGCCGCTGCTGTTGCCGTTCGTGCGCAAGCCGCTGCTCACCGCGCCGATGCTGAAGGTGTTCCGCAAGGTGCTGCCGCCGCTGTCGCAGACCGAGCGTATCGCTCTGGAAACCGGCTCGGTCGGCTTCGAAGGCGAGCTGTTCACCGGCGACCCGGACTGGCAGAAGCTGCTGAACTATCCCAAGCCGCAGCTGACCGCCGAAGAGCAGGCCTTCCTCGATGGCCCGGTGGAAGAACTGTGCAGGATGACCAACGACTGGGAAATCACCCACGTCCACGCCGACCTGCCGCCGGAGATCTGGAGCTTCATCAAGAAGAACAAGTTCTTCGGCATGATCATTCCGAAGGAATACGGCGGCTTGGGCTTCTCCGCGCTGGCCCACCACAAGGTGATCCAGAAGATCGCCTCGGTCTCCAGCGTGGTCAGTTCCACCGTCGGCGTGCCCAACTCGCTGGGCCCGGGTGAGCTGCTGCTGCACTACGGCTCCAAGGAGCAGAAGGACTACTACCTGCCGCGTCTGGCGGTGGGCCAGGAAGTGCCCTGCTTCGGCCTGACCGGTCCGTTCGCCGGCTCCGATGCCACCTCGATCCCCGACTACGGCATCGTCTGCAAGGGCGAGTGGAACGGCGCCAACGTGCTCGGCGTCAAGCTGACCTTCGACAAGCGCTACATCACCCTGGCCCCGGTGGCGACCCTGGTCGGCCTGGCGTTCCGCATGTACGACCCGGAAGGCCTGATCGGCGACACCAAGGACATCGGCATCACCCTGGCGTTGCTGCCGCGCGAGACCCCGGGGGTCGAGATCGGCCGCCGCCACTTCCCGCTGAACTCGCCGTTCCAGAACGGCCCGATCCATGGCCGCGAAGTGTTCATCCCGCTGAGCCAGTTGATCGGCGGCGTGGAAATGGTCGGCAAGGGCTGGAACATGCTCAACGAGTGCCTGGCCGTCGGCCGCTCGATCACCCTGCCCTCCACCGCCAGCGGCGGCGCCAAGTTCGGCGCGGTCGTCACCGGCGCGTATGCGCGCATCCGCAAGCAGTTCGGCCTGTCGGTCGGCCGCTTCGAAGGCGTGGAAGAGGCGCTGGCGCGAATCGGCGGCAAGGCCTATGCGATCAGCGCGCTGTCGCAGGCGACCGCCGCGGCGGTGGACCGCGGCGACGTGCCGTCGGTGCCTTCGGCGATCGCCAAGTACCACTGCACCACGATGAGCCGCGAGGTCATCAGCGACGTGATGGACGTGGTCGGCGGCAAGGGCATCATCCTCGGCCCGCGCAACTTCGCCGGCCGCAGCTGGCAGGCCGCGCCGATCGCGATCACCGTGGAAGGCGCCAACATCATGACCCGCAGCCTGCTGATCTTCGGCCAGGGCGCGATCCTGTGCCATCCGTGGGTGATGAAGGAGATGAAGGCCGCCGGCAATCCGGATCACAAGGCCGGCGTCGACGAGTTCGACCGCAACCTGTTCGGCCACATCGGCTTCGCCATCTCCAACGCGGTGCGTTCGCTGTGGTTCGGCCTGACCGCCGCGCGCATCGGCGCCGCGCCGGGCGATGCCTACACCCGCCGCTACTTCCGCAAGCTGGACCGCTACTCGGCGAACCTGGCGCTGATGGCCGACGTGTCGATGCTGATGCTCGGCGGCAAGCTGAAGTTCAAGGAGTCGCTGTCCGGACGCCTGGGCGACGTGCTGAGCCACATCTACATGACCAGCGCCATGCTCAAGCGCTACCACGACGACGGCGCGCCGGCCACCGACCAGCCGCTGCTGGCCTGGGCCTTCCACGACAGCGTGCACAAGATCGAGCTGGCGCTGTCGGCGGCGCTGCGCAACTTCCCGATCCGTCCGGTCGGTTGGCTGATGTGGGCGCTGATCTTCCCGTGGGGCCGCCGTGCCGAGGCGCCGGGCGACCGCCTGGGCCACCGCGTCGCCGCGCTGCTGATGACGCCGAACGAAGCCCGCGATCGCCTGGGCCAGGGCGTATTCCTGACCCCGTGCGAGAACAACCCCGGCGGCCGCATCGCCAGCTACCTGACCAAGGCGGTGCTGGCCGAGCCGGTGGAGCGCAAGTTCCTGAAGGCGCTCAAGAGCAAGGGCATCGAATCGCTGGACTTCGCCTCGCAGTTGGATGAGGCGGTGCGCCAAGGCGTGCTGTCGGCCGATGAGCGCCGTCAGCTGGAGGAGCTGCGCGAGATCACCATGGACACGATCAGCGTCGACGACTTCGACACCGACGAACTGCGCTCGGCGAGCTACTACCAGCGTGCCGCGGCGGCGGCCGACGACGGGCATTCGCGCGAAGCGGCCTGATCGTCCTGACCATGCGACACCCACGACGGCGGACTTCGGTCCGCCGTCGTGCGTTCGGGGGAACTGCAATGAGCCGACTGCTCTCGCTCTACCGCCGCATGCAAGGCTGGCCCGGGGGATCCTGGCTGTTCTCGCGTGCGGTGTGCTTCAAGGCGCCCTACTTCGCCAGCATCGCCCCGCGCATCACCGTCCTGGAGCCGGGCCGCTGCGAGGCGCGCATCGCGCACCGGCGGCGGGTCAGCAACCACATCGGCACGGTACACGCGATCGCGCTGTGCAACCTGGCGGAACTGGCCGGTGGAGTGATGGTCGACGCCAGCCTGCCGCCGTCGATGCGCTGGATCCCCAAGGGCATGCAGGTGGAATACCGCAGCAGGGCGCTCGGCCCGATGCAGGCGGTGGCCACGCCGGACGTGGCGATCGTCGCCGCCGAGCGTGGTTACGACCTGCCGGTCAGCGTGGAGATCCGCGATACGCACGAGCACGTGGTGTGCTTCGCGCGCATCGCCATGTGGGTGTCGCCACGCGTGCCGGCCACGGCCTCGCCCTGATCGCAGCGTCGCGTGCGCGGTGTGCGGTGTGCGGTGTGCGGCTCAGTACGCCAGAAGCACGGCCACGATCGCCAGCGCGGCCGGCAGCGCCTGCACGAACACGATGCGGCGGCTGACGCTCCAGCCGCCGTACAGGCCGGCCACGACCACGCAGCCGAGGAAGAACAGCATCACGTCGACCCGCTGCGCGACCAGGCCCCAGGCCAGGCCGGCGGCGAGGAAGCCGTTGTAGAGCCCCTGGTTGGCCGCCAGCACGCGCGTGGCCTGCGCCTTCTCCGGCGAATTGCGGAACACCTTCATGCCCAGCGGACGCGTCCACAGGACCATCTCCAGCACCAGGATGTACACGTGCAGCAGCGCGACCGCGCCGACCAGGATCGAAGCCAACAGGATCATCGTGCTATCCGGCACAGGAGACAGGGCGTCAGCATAGCCAGCGGCCCGATGGGCGGCCAGTCCCCCGCCACGCGGCGCCGGCTCAGCGCGTTGGCGGCGTGCGTTCCGGCGGCAGCTTGGCCGCCTCGCGCAGCAGCCGCCACGCGCCCAGGGTCATGCCGGAGGCGGCCAGCAGGCCCGCAACGAACACCACCTGCGAGCCGAACCCCGACAGCAGCTTGTACAACCACGCAAAGCTGAGGTCGCTGCCACGGTAGATCACCGTATCGATCGCCGCGCCGGCCTTGTAGCGCCATTCGCGGCCGACCCGGGTGTACAGGGTCTCGCGGGCCGGCTTGGCCAGGGAGAACTCGCCGGCGCGGGTCACCACCTGCACCACCGCCACCAGCATCGGCAGCGGCGACACCGCCAGCACCGAATAGCCGAGCAGGATCGCGCAGCCGGGAATCAGCAGCGCCGGTCCGATGCCGAAGCGCGACAGCAGCGCGCGGGTGACCAGCAACTGCAGCACCAGGGTCACCGCGTTCACCGCCAGGTCGATGTTCGCGTAGAAGGCGGTACTGGCCGCGGCATCGGTGTACAGGCGGCGCACGATCGCCGCCTGTTCGTTATACAGCAGGGTGCCCACGCCCACGCCGAACACCGACATCAGCGCCAGCCAGCGCAGCAGCGGTTCGCGCGCGATCAGCTTCAGCCCGGCCAGCACGTCGCCGCCCATCGGCGCCTCGCCGCCGACCACGCCGCGCTCGCGTTCGCGGGCGACCGCCCACAGCCGCAGGCGCAGCAGGCACACCACGCTGACCACCAGGAAGCCGGCCGACACCAGCATCAGGTTGGCGATGCCCACGCGCTCGACCAGGCTGCTGGCGATCACCGGCCCCAGGAACGCGCCGAGCGTGCCGGCGGCGCCGATGTAGCCGTAGCAGGCGCGCGCTTCGGCGTTGCTGAAGACATCGGCCATGAAGCTCCAGAACACCGCCACCGCGAACAGGTTGAACACCGAAATCCACAGGAAGAAGGCCATGCCGCGCCCGGGCACGCCGCTGTCGAACAGCACGTAGAACAGCAGCAGCGTGGCGATGAAGAAGCCGTACACCACCGGCAGGAACACCCGCCGCGGATAGCGGCTGACCAGCGCCCCGTAGATCGGCTGCAGCAACAACATGATCAGGAAGGTGCAGGTGAACAACACCTGCAGCGCGAATTCCTTCAGCGGCATGCCGTGCGCCGCGAAGAACGCGATCATCGCCGGCGGGAACACCGCGGCCACGTCGGCGGAGGCGCCCATCGCCTCGCGCACAGGCCGCAGCACGTAGTAGCCGCTGAGCAGCGAGAAGAAGTACAGGAATGCCCACGCCAGCGGCGGCGAATCGCGCAGGGCACCGCGCAGCCGCGCCAGCGCACCGGGGGCATGCGGGGTGGCGCTCATCGGCGACGGACCCTGGCGCAAAAACGGGACATGGCGATTTTCGGGGGGCGGAAAACGCGCACGGTAGCTGATGCACCGCAACACCGCCAGCGCGTGCGCGATCCACCGCCCGCGCCGTACGCGCATCGCGCGCGGCGAACGGCCGCGCCGAGCATATGCTCTATCCTCGGCGACTAGCGTCGGCGCCAGGAACTCAGGGGACACCGCGGGTGTACGACTACATCATCATCGGCGCAGGCTCGGCCGGCTGCGTGCTCGCCAACCGCCTGAGCGAGGACCGCGACTGCAAGGTGCTGCTGATCGAGGCCGGGCCGCGCGACCGCAATCCCTTCATCCACATGCCCGCCGGCCTGGCGCGCCTGGCCAGCAACCGCCGCATCAACTGGAACTACCTGACCGAGGCCGAGCCGGCCTTGAACGACCGCCGCCTGTGGTGGCCGCGCGGCAAGGTGCTGGGCGGCTCCAGCTCGATCAACGCGATGTGCTACGTGCGCGGCGTACCCGCCGACTACGACGACTGGGCGGCCGACGGCGCCGATGGCTGGGACTGGCGCGGCGTGCTGCCGTACTTCCGCCGCAGCGAATGCAACAGCCGCGGCGGCGATGCGCTGCATGGCGGAGACGGCCCGCTGCACGTCTCCGACCTGCGCTACCACAACCCACTCTCGGACGTGTTCGTGGCCGCCGCGCAGGAAGCGGGCTTCCCGCACAATCCCGATTTCAACGGCCCGCAGCAGCAAGGCGTGGGCCTTTACCAGGTCACCCAGAAGGACGGTGCACGCTGCTCGGCGGCGGTGGCCTACCTGGCGCCGGCGCGCGCGCGGGACAATCTGCAGGTGGTCACCGACGCGCTGGTGCTGCGCCTGCTGATCGAAGGTGGACGCGTGGTCGGCGTCGCCTATGCGCAGGACGGCCGCGAGGTGCAGGCGCGCGCCGCGCGCGAAGTGCTGCTCAGCGCCGGCGCGGTGAACTCGCCGCAGCTGCTGATGCTCTCGGGCATCGGCCCGGCCGATGCGCTGCGCCGCCACGGCATCGCGGTGCAACTGGACCAGCCGCAGGTCGGCGCCAACCTGCAGGATCACCTGGACGTGTGCACGCTGTACCGCACCCGCCCGGGGATCAGCTACGACCGTCGCAACCAGGCCAAGATCGCCTTCGACTATTTCCTGCGTGGACACCGCGGCGCCGGCAGCAGCAACATCGCCGAGGCCGGCGGCTTCATCCGCTCGCCGTTGGCGCCGGACGCGCGCGCCGACATCCAGTTGCACTTCGTGCCGGCCATGCTCGACGACCACGGCCGCAACCGCCTGCCCGGCGACGGCTTCACCCTGCACGCCTGCCACCTGCAGCCGCGCAGCCGCGGCCGCATCGCGCTCAACGACGCCGACCCGCGCACGCCGGCGCGGATCCAGGCCAACTATCTGAGCGATCCCGACGGCTTCGACCTGCGCATGCTGGTGGAATGCGCGCGCCTGGCGCGGCACATCCTGCAGCAGCCGGCGTTCGATGCATGGCGCGGCGCGCCGCTGCTGCCGGCGCGGGAGGACCTGGACGAGGCCGGGCTGGTCGCCTTCATCCGCGCCAAGGCCGAAACCATCTATCACCCGATCGGCACCTGCCGGATGGGCAGCGATGCGCAGGCGGTGGTCGACCCGCAACTGCGCCTACGCGGTCTCGACGGCCTGCGCGTGGTCGACGCCTCGGTGATGCCGCGCCTGGTCAGCGGCAACACCAACGGCCCGACGATGATGATCGCCGAGCGTGCTGCGGATCTGATCCGTGGGCGGGCTGTGCTGCGGGAGGGGTGAGGCGTTGTTGGGGCGCGATGCGGGGGCGCCTCGGGTGGTGGCGATTTGCCGACCGACACCACCGCAGTTTTGATGGTGTTGGGTGACGTACCCTCACCCCAACCCCTCTCCCGGGGGGAGAGGGGCTAGGCACCGGCACGGCGATTGCATGTCCGTGGGCATCCGCCGCAGTCCCCGCCACCACTCCGCCGGCAGGCCTGCACAGCCCCGTCCGAGGCGGGAAATCCCCAGCAGGATCAAGGCGATGCCTATTCATCTTCTCCCAGTTTGTGCATTCGAGAAATCCGGCGCTAGAATCGTGGCCGGCAGCACCTCACAGGCCTCAGGCGCAATGACACAGAACAGCAGGCACCGGCTCCTTCGACCGGTGGCAACCGGGTTGCTCGGGGCATTGCTGCCCTTCGCGATGTCCTCCACCGCACAGACGCCGGCGCCCGCACAACCGCTGCCGCCGCCGCTGCACACCGAAGCCACGCGCTACACCTCGCCGACCCAGCCGCTTCCCTACCGCGCTTCGCTGACCCAGAGCCAGGTACTGCCGCTGGCCAAGGACTTCGATGTCGCCGCGCTGGAGTCGGTGGCCGAACAGTTGACCTATGGCGAGCGCGTGCCCGGTCTGGCGATGGCCATCGTGCACAACGGCCAGGTGCTCAGCGCGCGCGGCTACGGCGTCACCGACGTCAACCGCCCCGAGCAGGTCGATGCGCACACCGTGTTCCGCCTGGCCTCGCTGTCCAAGGCGTTCGCCGGCACCATGGCCGGCCTGCTGGTCAACGACGGCACCCTGCGCTGGGACAGCAAGGTCGTCGACTACGTGCCCGGCTTCCAGCTCAGCGACCCGGTCGCCACGCGCCAGTTGAACGTCGCCGACCTGCTCAGCCACCGCGTCGGCCTCACCTACAACGCCTACGACCGCGACGTCGAATCCAACATCGACTACTACACGCTCAGCCACAAGCTGGCCTATGCGCCGCTGAAGTGCGCGCCGGGCGAGTGCTACGCCTACCAGAACGTCGCCTTCAGCCTGATCGGCGACGTGGTGTTCGCCGCGTCCGGCAGCTTCTACGAGCAGTCGGTGGAGCGGCGCATCTTCAAGCCACTGGGCATGAACGACGCCAGCATGGGCCTGGCCGGCATCCAGGCCAGCCCGCGCTGGGCGCGCCCGCACGTGCGCAGCCGCAACGGCTGGGTCTCGCTGACGCCCAAGCCGACCTACTACCGCCTGGCGCCGGCCGCCGGCGTCAACGCCAGCATCAGCGACATAGCGCAGTGGTTGATCGCGCAGACCGGGCATCGCCCGGACGTGTTGCCGGAGCCATTGCTGGCGACCCTGCACGCGCCGCTGATCCTCACCCCGGGCGAGATGCGCTCGGGCTGGCGCCGCGCGCGGGTCAACTCGGCCAGCTACGCGCTGGGTTGGCGCGTGTTCGACTACTCCGGCCACCAGGTGATCTTCCATGCCGGCGCGGTGCAGGGCTACCGCGGCCTGATCGCACTGGTGCCGGAACGCGACCTCGGCGTGGCCATCCTGTGGAACGGCGAAAGCGGCCTGCCCTCGGGCCTGCTGCCGACCGTGCTCGACCGCGCGATCGGCCTGCCGGCGCAGCGCTGGCTGGACGTGGACACCGACTTCGGCAGCGACAACCTGATGGCCGAGCGTCCGGACCCGAAGGACAAGAAGGGCGCCTCCTCGTCCAAGTCGGTGGCCTCGCCGCACTGAGCGCGTCCTCCCGCAGCATCCCCGCAGAAGGCGGCGCAAGCCGCCTTTCTGCTGTCTGCAGCGCTGACTGCACCGCGTGTGCCCCTTCCCGGCTGGGACGCGGTGCCGTTCCCGCAGCAACGACACGGCGTGGTCTCCGCCGCACTGACCGCGCGCTCGCGCAGCATCCTCGCGAACGGGCGCGAGAACCGCCTTTCTGCTGTCTACAGCGCTGACCTGCGCCGCGTGCGCCCTTTTTCCCGACACGGGGACGCAGCCCTGTCCCGGCTGCGGCGATGCACTGGCACGAGCGCGTCACAAAAGTGTGGCCGCAACGCCGACGTCGTGCCTGGACGAACGATCGGCGACTGCGCCGCCCCAGCGGCAGCAGGCGCTCGGAGCGCCCGCGTACGGCCGCGGTGAGGGTGGTGGCGCACCGCCGCTTCCAAGATCGCGCACAGGGCACACGCCGCGCCCTCTCGGCATTGTTCGCGATCCGGCATCTGGTGTCGCTGCGCCCCGCATCGCCGCGGGCTGCCGTTGGCGTGCTGGCAACTCAATGCACCATCGCCGACGTGCGCGGGACAGCGCGCGAGGTGCGACTGCAGGACACCTTCGATAACGACCGACGAGAAGCCTCCTGCGGGAGTCGACTGTGATGCAACCGCGACGCGCGACGTGGTGGGTGCTTTCCGATGGACCAATGCGTCGGGACTGAAGGCCCTCCCACAGCCACCCGGCGAGCTCGCAAGCCACTGTGGAAGTCGCTTCAGCAGCGACGGGCATTCCAGACAAAGCCCGTCGTGGCTGAATCTGCTCCCACAGGGGCTTGCGGCGAACCTACCGGGTGCACTGCGGGAGGGACTTCAGTCCCGACGACGGAGGGTGTCGGCCGGCTTTCGGCTTCGCCTGTCGCGGCTGCACCACAGTCGACTCCCACGGGACAGACTGCATCCGGCCTGAGTGTGGCGAAAGCAGGCGGCCGGAGACTCCCCTCATTCCACGGATACGCGGGGAAAGCCCGTGATGCGGAGTGGAGGCGGGCAAGGCGCGCTGACGCGCTGCAAGTGCGCACGCAACGCCTTGGCTGGGTCGGCGAATGCCAGGCGCTCTGGCTGCTGTGGCAGCCCCGATCCCGACGGTCGGTCGATCCACGCCAGGGGCGATCATTGCGCGCGATATGACGGCCTTTGCTGCCGCCTACCGTCGTGTCGTTGCCGGCGTAGCTGTCGCGTAAATGCACGCCGACGATAACTGCCCGCGCCTCCCTCCCGGTACTCGCGTGTCTGCCCAGGCCGCACGTGCATGCCAGGGAGATCAGCTGGATGCGTTACCCTGCCCGCAGGCGCCGACCGTGGCACGGAGACGACGCGGCTTGCCGCGTCCGTTTTCGATGCGACAGGCACAGGCGCGATGTCCACATCGCAGCCTGGCAAGCAAGGCACAGGGAATGGCCAGCGTGGATCGAGAAGACGGACGCCGCGGGATCGTCGGACGAAGGCACCACGGGGGTACTCTCCGGTCGGGACTGAAGTGCCTCCCACAACCGGGACTGCAAGCGCGCGCGGCAGGATGCCGCACATAAAAAACTCCCTCCCCGCTGGGCACCGGGGAGAGAGTCTAGGAACAGCGATCGGGATGGATCAGATCAGCGGCGCGGGCGTGGCCGGCAGCGCGACCGGAGCGGCCTTCTTCTTGCGAGCGGCCGGCTTCTTCTTCGCCACGGTCTTCTTGGCGGTGGCCTTCTTCGCAGTTGCCTTCTTCGCGGCCGGCTTCTTGGCAGCCGACTTCTTCACCGTCTTCTTGGCAGCGGTCTTCTTGGTCGCAGCCTTCTTCGCGGTCTTCTTCACCGCCTTCTTGGCGACGGCCTTCTTCGCGGTCTTCTTGGTGGCGGCCTTCTTCGCCGTCTTCTTCACTGCCTTCTTGGCAACGGCCTTCTTGACCGCCTTCTTCACCTTGGCGACCTTCTTGGCCACCTTCTTGGCGACCTTCTTGACCGCCTTCTTTACCGAAACCTTCTTCGCTGCCGGCTTCTTGGCGGCAGTCTTCTTGACCGCCTTCTTAGCGGCCGGCTTTTTCGCAGCTTTTTTCGTCGCCATGGGATGGCTCCTCGTCAGTGAACTATGGATTGAAAATGCCCAGTTAAAGCAACCTCGCGGCGATGCTCCGCCTGCGGGAACCGCCGGCGCGCGCTGCGGGCCGGATCGGATACAGAAACACCCGTACCGGATAGCGATACGGGTGCGATGCCAGGGGAGACGTTGCGTTTCTCGGAGGGAAACGACTCCAACTCCACCATCTTCGGGTTCCTGGCGGATGTCCAAGTTGTGCTTCGCGTTTTGATGTCGATCCGATTCACTCGCTTGCGCAGCAACGTCTGCTGGGCGAAACCTAATCACGGTTTTTTTTACTGTCAACACTTCTACGCAATTTTTTTTTCGATGGCGCGCGCGCCACCGACGCCGCATGCCGCACTGGCCGCCTTGCCGACGCCGCCGATCGCCGACGCCGACGCTGCGAGGAAAACGGCGCATGCAAAAAAAGCAGGGAAATTTCCGTGTTTTCTGCAACGGCACACTGCCGCGATCGCCCTGCGGGCAGGCATCGGCGAAGCGTCGACGGGAACCGCGGCGATGCACGCCAGCCTGTCCGCTAGCTGAAAAAAAAATTCGCGACCGCACGCGGTTCCGGCATCGCACAAGTGCAAATGCGCAAAAGTGCGCAAACTTTTTTGCGTCGTGCGGCGCTCACGACGCGCGCGATGCATGCGTGCCGCGTCGCCGGGTCGTGCCGCATCGCGCCACCGCGACACGACCTGCACGCACGTCGCCGACACACCGCGACGCGCACGACTGCCCTCGCCCACCTCCATGCCAAGTCGCCAGCGCGTCCTCGGGCGATGCCGTTGCACGGTCGTGTCGACCGACGCAGCTCGCAGAGGTGATCGACTGGCGCCGGCACGCACCGCGCCGCCATGCATCGACGAAGCGAGCAGCGCGCACCGCATCGCCGATGCCCGCGCATCGCCGACCCGCGTGGTGCCCCCATGCCGCGCTGCACCTGCGCCGCGTCGGAAAACCGGCGCCGCCCGACGCGCCGATCGTCGGCATCGGTCACCGCCAGACGCGACGGACACGCTGCGCTCGCGGTGCGCCCGGCGGCGACCTCACATGGTCTTCGCAGCGATGCACGCAGCGCCGCCGGCGACGCGCGTTCCGGGATCGCCATGCAGAGAGGGCGCTGCCGACGCTCGAACGCTGGCGACCGCGCCGAGCGCGCCCAAAAAGAAACCGGCCGCACTGGGCGGCCGGTTCGGGTATCGCGATGGGCGGCCGGCTCAGTGGCCGTCGTCCTCGAGCAGTTCCGCGTACTCGTCCGGCGACAGCAGTTCGTTCAACTGCTCGGCATCGTCCGCTTCGAGCACCAGGATCCAGCCTTCGCCGTAGGCGTCCTCGTTGATCGTTTCCGGCTTGTCGCTCAGCGCGGTGTTGACCTCGACGACCTTGCCGCTGAGCGGGCTGTACACGTCCGAGGCGGCCTTGACCGACTCGACCACGGCCACGCCGTTGCCGGCTTCGACGTGATCGCCGACGTTCGGCAGCTCGACGTAGACCAGGTCGCCGAGCAGGCCCTGGGCGTGGTCGGAGATGCCGATGGTCACGCGACCGTTACCTTCGACGCGGGCCCACTCGTGGGACTTGAGGAATTTGAGGTCGCCAGGGATCTCGCTCATGGGCTGCTCCGGAAGAAGACGGTATCGAGGATGGGAGTCTAGTGTAGCGAACCGCGCGCGTGGGGACGAAGTCGCGCGCGGCGGACAGGACTCAGCCGAGCACGCCGGGCTGGACCTGGCCTTCGCGCACGAACGGGAACTTGACCACGCGCACCGGCACTTCCTTGCCGCGGATGTCCACGCGCACCGCACCCGGCTCGCCGACCGGCACCCGCGCGAAGGCGATCGCCTTGCCCAGCGTCGGCGAGAAGGTGCCGGACAGGATCTCGCCGTCGCCGTTGGCGGTCAGCACCTTCTGCCCGTGGCGCAGCACGCCCTTCTCGTCCATCACCAGGCCGATCATCTGCCGCGGCGCGCCGCCGGCCTTCTGCGCTTCCAGCACAGCGCGGCCGATGAAGTCGCGGCCCTCGTCGAGGGTCACCGTCCAGGCCAGCGCGGCCTCGTAAGGCGAGACGCTGTCGTCCATGTCCTGACCGTAGAGGTTCATGCCCGCCTCCAGGCGCAGCGTATCGCGCGCGCCCAGGCCGGCCGGCTTCACCCCCGCACCGATCAGCGCCTCCCAGAACGCCGGCGCCTGCGCTTGCGGCAGCACGATCTCGAATCCGTCTTCGCCGGTGTAGCCGGTGCGCGCGACGAACAGCGGCACGCCCGCGTCCGAGGTCGCCTCGATCGCGGCGAAGCGGCCGAGCTTCTGCGCGGCGGCACGATCCTGCTCGCGCAGCAGGCCGATCGCCTTGGCGCGGGCGTTCGGCCCCTGCACCGCGATCATCGCGAAGTCGTCGCGCTCGCGTACCTGCACGCCGAACGCCTGCGCCTGCTCGCCGATCCAGGCCAGATCCTTGGTGCGGGTGGCGGCGTTGACCACCAGGCGGAAGAACGCATCGGACATGTAATAGACGATCAGATCGTCGATCACCCCGCCCTGCGGATTGAGCATGCAGGTGTACAGCGCCTTGCCCGGCACCTTCAGCTTGTCCACCGAATTGGCCAGCAGATGGCGCAGGAACGCGCGGACCTGCTCGCCGTGCAGATCGACCACGGTCATGTGGCTGACGTCGAACATGCCGGCGTCGCGGCGCACCTGGTGGTGCTCGTCGATCTGCGAGCCGTAGTGGATCGGCATGTCCCAGCCGCCGAAGTCGACCATCTTGGCGCCGAGGGCGCGGTGGCTGTCGTTGAGGATGGTCTTCTGGGTCATGGCGCGGGTCCGTGAGAAAAGTCCCCCATTATCGCTGGCTGGGGGCCGGGATTGGGGGAGTCGGGAATGGGGATTCGTCAGAGCGGCTTTCCTGGATCCGGAGGACTGGCGCTCGATCGCGCAGTGCCGTGGGAGCGGCTTCAGCGAAGGCCGGGATCGGGGAGTTGGGATTCGGGATTAGCAAGAGCGGGCGTCCTGAGCCGAAGGACGCGCGCTTGATCGCCGCTCCTACGCGCAGGAAGATTGGGAAGACGGAGGTACCGCGCACTCGCGGCACCAATCCCCAATCCCGGCTTTCAAACCGCCTGGACCAGCAGCGTCATCCCGTCCACGCCGACGATGCGCACCGTGCTGCCGGCCGGCAGGTCGGGGCCGCCGACCACCCAGAAGGCATCGTCGACCTTGGCGCGACCGCGGCCGCCGTGGATCGGCTGGTCCAGGGTCACCATGCGGCCGATCAGTTGCTCGGCGCGGCGGTTGAGCAGCGGCTGGTCGCTGGTCCGGCCGCGGTTGCGGAACCAGGTGCGGTACACCTGGATCGAGACGAAGCTCAGCACCACGAACGCGCCGACCTGCAGCAGCAGGGAGATGTCCGGGAACACCAGCACGGCGAGGAACACCGCCGCGGCGGCGAAGCCCATCCACAGCATGAAGGCGCCCGGCGCCAGCGATTCGGCCGCGAACAGCAACAAGGTCAGGGCACCCCAGGCCACTACCTCAATGCGCATGGCTCAGACTCCGTTGCGCGGCGGCACGCGCGGCACTGCCGGCGGGGTGGCCTGCTTGTTCAGCGCCTCGCGCGCCAGTTCGGCGATGCCGGCGATCGAGCCGATGATGCCGCTGGACTCCATCGGCATCAGCACGAACTTCTGGTTCGGCGCGGTGGCCAGTTCCTTGAACGCCTCCACGTACTTCTGCGCGACGAAGTAGTTGATCGCCTGCACGTCGCCTTCGGCGATCGCCTTGGACACCATCGCCGTCGCCCGCGCTTCGGCCTCGGCCAGGCGCTCGCGCGCCTCGGCGTCGCGGAACGCGGCCTCCTTGCGGCCCTCGGCCTCCAGCACCGCCGCCTGCTTCTCGCCGTCGGCGCGCAGGATCTCCGACTGCCGCGAGCCCTCCGCCTCGAGGATCTGCGCGCGCTTCTCGCGCTCGGCCTTCATCTGCCGGGCCATCGCATCGACCAGGTCGCGCGGCGGCTGGATGTCGCGGATCTCGATGCGGGTGACCTTGATGCCCCACGGATTGGTGGCATGGTCGACCACGTTCAACAGCTGCGCGTTGATGGTCTCGCGCTGACTCAGCGACTCGTCCAGATCCATCGAGCCAATCACGGTACGGATATTGGTCTGCACCAGCGCGATGGTGGCAATCTCCAGGTTGGACACTTCATATGCGGCCTTGGCCGCGTCCAGCACCTGGAAGAACACCACGCCATCCACGCGCACCACCGCGTTGTCCTTGGTGATGACGTCCTGGCTGGGCACATCCAGCACCTGTTCCATCATGTTGACCTTGCGGCCCACCCCGTACATCACCGGAATCAGGAAATGCAGGCCGGGCGACAGCGTGTGGGTGTAGCGGCCGAAGCACTCCACCGTCCACTGGTAGCCCTGCGGCACCATGCGCACGGCCTTGAACAGCAGGATCACGCCGGCGACCAGCAGAACCATGGCGAGGAAGAAGGAAGACGGCATCAGGTCGCTCCATTAACCAGAAAGAAATCGAATCCGCAGTATAGCCAGCGCACGCGCACGTGCCGGTCACCAGCGGATGCGGCCCAGCAGCATGTCCTTGAACATGACCCAGTCGCCGGCCAGCGAATACAGCGGGTGCTTGAAGGTGGCAGGACGGTTCTTCTCGAACACGAAATGGCCGATCCAGGCGCAGCCGTAGCCGCAGACCGGCGCGGCCCACAGCCAACGCGGCTGGCCGGTGCACAGCGCCAGCAGCAGGCTCGCCAGCACGCCGAGGCTGCCGACGAAATGCAACCGTCGCGACACACGATGCCGGTGCTCGCTCAGATAGAACGGATAGAACTCGCGAAAACTGGAGAAGCGACGCATGCGATGGCCCTCCCGAGGCGACGCAGGCGTCCAGCATACGCTGGGAGCGCGGGCGTCGCGCGCTGCGCACGGACGCGACGCGCGGGTGTCATGCAGCCACGACGCGCACTTGGCGTGCTTTCCGATGATCCAATGGGTCGGGACTGAAGTCCCTCCCACCGTGCACCCACCGCATTCGCCGCAAGCGCCTATGGGAGCGGCCTCCGTCGTGCCGTGGTGCGACGATGACGTGTATCGCGACCACAAGGCACCGCCCATCGCGCCTTGACGTGTCCTGCGGAAGTCAACTGTCATGCAGCCACGACGCGCAACCTGGCGTGCTTTCCGATGATCCAATGCGTCGGGACTGAAGTCCCTCCCACCGTGCACCCACCGCATTCGCCGCAAGCGCCTGTGGGAGCGGACTCCGTCGTGCCGCGGTGCGACGAGGACGTGTATCGCGACCACAGGGCACCGCCCATCACGCCGTGACTTGCCCTGCGGAGGCGCAACGGTCATGCGGCCACGACGCGCAACGTGGCGTGCTTTCCGATGAGCCAATGCGTCGGGACTGAAGTCCCTCCCACCGTGCACCCACCGCATTCGCCGCAAGCGCCTGTGGGAGCGGCCTCAGCCCTGCCGCGGCGCGAACATGATCACCGCCATGCCGGCCAGGCACAGGCCGGCGCCGAGCAGGTCCCAGCGCGTGGGGCGCATGCCCTGCACCGTCCACAGCCACAGCAAGGCGACCGCGACATAGACGCCGCCGTAGGCGGCATAGACGCGGCCGCTGGCGGCAGGATGCAGGGTCAGCAGCCAGACGAAGGCCGCCAGGCTGCCCGTGGCGGGCACAAGCAGCCAGGCGCTGCGCTGTTCGCGCAGCCACAGATAAGGCAGGTAGCAGCCGAGGATTTCCGCGACGGCGGTCAGCACGAACAGCAGCAGGGTCTTCATCCGGCCGCGGCGCGTTCTTCGTCCTTGGCGCGCTGCCAGTACGCCTCCTGCTGCGCCAGCGACAGACCGTCGAGCGCGCCGCCGTCCTGCTGCGCCAGCCGTTCCATCGTGCGGAAGCGACGCTCGAACTTGAGGTTGGCGTGGCGCAGCGCCGCACCGACGTCGACCTTGGCATGCCGCGCCAGGTTGGCGCAGACGAACAGCAGGTCGCCGATCTCGTCCTGCAGGCGTGCCGGATCGACTGCGGCGCCATGCGCCAGTTCCGCGCGCACTTCCTCCAGTTCTTCCTGCACCTTGTCCAGCACCGGCGCGGGGCCGGGCCAGTCGAAGCCGACCCGCGCCGCACGCGACTGCAGCTTCAGCGCGCGCTGCCATTCCGGCAGGCCGCGGGCGATGC
>NZ_AQOI01000678.1:0-549 GCF_000364665.1 Xanthomonas sp. SHU 199 | reverse complement strand
AGTGCCGAGCCGTCGCGCTCGCCGGCGGCGGCGCGCTCGGCGCGTTTGATCTCTTCCCACTTCAGCGTCTGCTGTTCGGCATCGGCCACCTGACTGTCGCCGAACACGTGCGGGTGGCGGCGCACCATCTTGTCGCAGATCGCCGCGACCACGTCGTCGAAGCCGAACGCGCCCTGCTCGCGCGCCATCTGCGCATGGAACACCACCTGCAGCAGCAGATCGCCGAGTTCGTCCTTCAGCCCGGCCAGGTCCTGGCGGTCGATCGCGTCGGCCACTTCGTAGGCCTCTTCGATCGTGTACGCGGCGATGCTGGCGAAGTCCTGCTCCAGGTCCCAGGGGCAGCCCTGCGCGGGATCGCGCAGGCGCGCCATGATGTCGAGCAGGGCAGGAAGGTCGTAGCGGGCTGAAGTCACGGGCGGGTTCCGGTGCGACGGCACCGCTGCCGCCTGCCGCCTAGTGTGGCAGAGCGCGCGCCGCGCGGCGCGTGCTCGCTGCGCGGCTCAGCCCAGCCAGTCGCGCCAGGGCAGCGCCGCATCGCCCAGCGCCACG
>NZ_AQOI01000677.1:0-11175 GCF_000364665.1 Xanthomonas sp. SHU 199 | reverse complement strand
GCTTGCCGGTCGCGGCGGCCAGCAGCGCGCCGCCAGCGGCCTGCAGCACGCACTGCCCGGCGGCGGTGTCCCATTCGGAGGTCGGGCCGAAGCGCGGATACACGTCCAGGTCGCCATCGGCGATGCGGCAGAACTTCAGCGACGAACCCTGCGCGACCAGTTCGATCTCGCCCATGCGCTGCAACAGCGCGTCGGTACGCGCGTCGCGGTGCGAGCGGCTCGCCGCCACCCGCAGCGGCGCCGTGGCCGGCCGCCGGGTGTTCAACGCGGTGTCGCGGAAGCCCTCGCGGCGGTATGCCTGCTCGCCACGCACCGCATGCCAGACGCGGCCATCGACCGGCGCCTGGACCACGCCGAACACCGGCGCGCCCTGGTGGATCAGCGCGATGTTGACGCTGAATTCGCCGTTGCGCTTGACGAACTCGCGGGTGCCGTCGAGCGGGTCGACCAGCCAATAGGTGGTCCAGTGCTCGCGCACCTCCCACGGAATCTGCGCCGATTCCTCGGACAGCACCGGCAGGTCCGGGGTCAGCCGCTCCAGGCCTTCGACGATGATCTGGTGCGCGGCCAGGTCGGCCTGGGTCAACGGGCTGGTATCGGCCTTGTGCTCCACCTCGAAGCCGGTGGCATAGACGGACATGATGGCCGCGGCGGCATCGATGGCGATGGCGATCACGGTTTCGCGCAAATCACTGGTGAGACGGATCATTCGGCGCGACCCAGCCACTCGCGGGCGATGAACAGCGCCGCCAGCGAACGCCCCTCGGAAAAATCTTCACGCAACATCAGTTGATCCAGTTCAGCCAGTTTCCAGGGCACCACTTCCAATTCCTCCGGCTCGTCGCCGGTCAGTCGTTCGGGATAGAGATCTTGTGCAAGCCCCAGCCACGACTGGTGGCTCATGTAGGTCGGCGCCAGGGTCATCGCGCGCAGCACGCGCAACTGCCGCGCACCGTAGCCGGCCTCTTCCTTGAGTTCGCGGTCGGCCGCCTGCAGCGGGGTCTCGCCGGCGTCGATGCGGCCCTTGACCAGCCCCAGTTCGTAGCGATGCACGCCGGCAGCGTATTCGCGCACCAGCAGCACGGTCTGCGCATCCAGCATCGGCACCACCACCACCGCGCCATGACCCGGCGCCTTCAGCCGGTGGAACACGCGGCGCTCGCCGTTGCTGAACTCCAGGTCCAGCTCCTCGACCCGGCGCTCGGCGGCCGATTCGCTGCGCTCGCGCACGGCATGGATGACCGGCAATCGACGGGTCACGCCGGCACCCTGCGGCGCCGGACGGCGTCGATCGATAGAATGCGCGGAGCGAAGAACCTGTTCATGAGCGCGAAATGCTATCAGACCTGACCGCAGCACAGATGGCCGAGGCGTGGCGCACGCGTGATCTGGCCGTGCTCTGGCACCCGTGCACGCAGATGCGCGAGCACCCCGACACCCTGCCCCTGGTCCCGATCGCCCGTGGCGAAGGCGCCTGGCTGATCGACCACGGCGGCCGCCGCTACCTGGATGCGGTGAGCAGTTGGTGGACCAACCTGTTCGGCCACGGCGAACCGCGCATCGCCGCGGCCATCGCCGCCCAGGCCTCCCAGCTGGAGCAGGTGATGCTGGCCGGCTTCAGCCACGAACCGGCGGTGCTGCTGGCCGAGCAGTTGCTGGCGCTGGCGCCGCGCCAGGAAGGGCGCGCGCCGCTGGCCAAGGTGTTCTATGCCGACAACGGCTCGGCCGGCGTGGAAGTAGCGCTGAAGATGGCCTTCCACTATTTCCAGAACCGCGGCGAACCGGGGCGCACCCGCTTCGTCGCGCTGGAGAACGGCTACCACGGCGAGACCATCGGCGCACTGGCGGTCGGCGATATCCCGCTGTACCGGCGGGTGTACGCGCCCCTGCTGGCCGAGGCGCTGTTCGCGCCCTCGCCCGACGCGTACCAGGCAGAACCGGGACAGAGCGCGCGCGAACGCGCCGATGTCGCCGCCGATGCGCTGGCCGACCTGTTCGACCGCCATCCCGGCGAGATCTGCGCGGTGATCCTGGAGCCGCGCCTGCAATGCGCCGGCGGCATGCGCATGCACGATCCGGCCTATCTGCGCCGGGCACGCGAACTGTGCGACGCCAACGGCGCGTTCCTGATCGCCGACGAGATCGCCACCGGCTTCGGCCGCACCGGCACCCTGTTCGCCTGCGAGCAGGCCGGGGTGATGCCGGACCTGCTGTGCCTGTCCAAGGGCCTGACCGGCGGCTTCCTGCCGCTGTCGGCGGTGCTGGCCACCCAGCATCTGTACGACGCCTTCCTCGACGACAGCCGCGAACGCGCCTTTCTGCATTCGCACAGCTACACCGGCAACCCGCTGGCCTGCGCCGCGGCGCTGGCGTCGCTGCGGATCCTGCAGGAGGACGACGTGATCGCGCGTAACCGCAGCACCGCCGAGACCATGCGCGCACTGTCGGCGCCGTTCGCCGAGCATCCGCACGTGGCCGACGTGCGCCAGGCCGGCATGGTGGTGGCGTTCGAACTCACCCGCAACGGCGACAAGCGCACGCCCTTCCCTGTGTCCGCACGCGTCGGCCTGCACGCCTACCGTGCCGCGCTGCAACGCGGTGTGGTGCTGCGCCCGCTGGGCGACGTGCTGTACTGGATGCCGCCGTACTGCGTGGACGCCGAGCAGTTGACGCTACTGGCCGAGACCACGCTGGCGGCGATCGACGAGGCGGTGGCATGCGCCTGACCCGCTGCCATGTGGAGCTGCCGCTGCACGCCGGCGCCGAGTTGAGCCTGCCGGAAGACGTCGCCAACCACCTGCTGCGCGTGCTGCGGCTGCGCGAGGGCGATCCTTGCGTGCTGTTCAACGGCGACGGCTGCGATTACCCCGCCGAACTGCTGCAGGCCGGCAAGCGCAACGCGAGCGTGCGCATCGGCGCGGCGCAGCCGGTCGACAACGAGTCGCCACTGGCGATCACCCTGCTGCAGGGCGTGGCGCGCGGCGAGAAGATGGACCTGATCCTGCAGAAGGCCACCGAACTCGGCGTCGCCGCGATCGTGCCGGTGTGGGCCGAGCGCACCGAAGTGAAGCTGGATGCGGCGCGGGTGGACAAGCGCGTGGCGCACTGGCGCAGCGTGGTGATCTCGGCCTGCGAACAGTCCGGCCGCGCGCGCGTGCCGCAGCTGAGCGCGCCGCTGGCGCTGGCCGATGCGGCGCGCGCCGCGGCGAACAGCCCCTGCCGGTTGATCCTGGATCCGCAGGGCGAACACCGCCTGCGTTCGCTGACCATCGGCGGCGCTGCGGCGACGATCGCGATCGGCCCGGAAGGCGGCTGGTCGCCACGCGACCGCGCCACGCTGGAGGCCGCCGGCTTCGTCGGCCTGCGCCTGGGACCACGCATCCTGCGCACCGAAACCGCCGGCCTGGCCGCGATCGCGGCGCTGCAGGCGCATCACGGCGACGTGTGAGCTCAGGCAAGCGACAAGCGATGACGCTGTAGACAGCGGCACCGCAACGCAGGCGCCGCAGGCATGGGACATATATATGTGTCGACGCGCTACGGCACGCCAGGCACGCCGCACCGGCGTTGCGGGACGCCGCCTATCGGCGCGGCCATCGCCGCGCCGGGCCGCTCAGTGGCGCTGCTGCAGGAACCAGTTCGCCGCGCCGATCACCCCGAGCTGGCCATGCTCGACCAGCTTCACCGGGATCTGCTCCAGCGCAGGACGCATCGCACCCTTGTTCAAGTAGCGCTCGACGAAGCTGCTGGCGGACAGGAACGCGCCGATCTGCGGCAGGAAGCCGCCGGCCAGATAGATGCCGCCCTGCACGCCGTACAGCAGCGCCATGTCGCCGACCACGCTGCCGAGCAGGCCGCAGAACGCGGAGAGCGCCTCGTGCGCGAGCGCATCGTCGCCGGCCAGTGCAGCCGCGGTGATGTCGCTCGGTGCGACATGCGCAGGCGTGGCGCCACGCAGCTCGCACAGCACGCGATAGAGATTGAGCAACCCGGGGCCGGACAGGAAATGCTCCATCGGCACATAGGAGCGATCGCGCAACAGCCGCTGCGCCAGCGCCAGTTCCAGATCGTTGCCGATCGGCAGCGCGGCATGGCCGGCCTCGGTGGCCAGCACCATGGCGCCGCCCTGGGTCGGAATCCACACCGCGGCGCCGAGACCGGTGCCCGGACCGATCACCAGCGCAGGCCCGCGCTGCGCCTTGCGCGGCCCGGTCAGATGCAGCACTTCGCTGGCGTCCATCGACGCGGCCGCATACGCCACCGCTTCGAAATCGTTGACCAGATGCAGTGCCTTCAGGCCCAGCCGCTCGCGAATTTCCGGCGGCGACAGCGTCCACGGCAGATTGGTGGTGATGACGCGACCATCTTCGAGCGCGTAACCGGCGCTGGCGATCACCCCACGGGTCGGCTTCGGCCCCTGCACCTGGCCCAGGAACTCGCCGATGATCTCGGCCAGACCGGGGTAATCGGCGCAGCGGTATTTGCGATAGTCCAGCACATCGACGGACGGCGCCGGGCCGGCACCGGCAGCGCGTGAGACCAGGCCGATCCGGACATGGGTTCCGCCGACATCGGCAGCAATGAAGGGCTCGGCGCGCGGCACGGCCGCTGCCACTGATGAACTGCTTGCGGACACATCTTCTCCCGTTGCGCCAGAGCAGGCGCACGCCGATTCGGCAGATTGATCGATCGAGTGTCGGACCACCTTGACAACGTTGTCAAGGTGAATTTCACCCGTTTGTCGTTTTGTCTTCACCACTGCGACTTCATCGGCCGGATCGCCCGGCCGTTCGAGTGGTCGATCGCATGGCGCGTTGCATGGGTGAACATCCGTCGCAAAATTTCGCCGCATCGCACAAATTTCTGCCACACGCGCGGCCAACCGGCAGCGCCTGCCACACCAGGGCCTCGCGGCCAACGCAGGCCCGCTGCACCCATCCGCGGGCATGTTTTCTTTTGTAGACAAGCACCTAGGAGACGCGACGGAAGGGCCGCGAAAGCCTCCGGAAAGATGCCGCGGCGAGCCTTGCCTGCATTCGTCAAAACCACGTGAAACGGGTGTTGACAACGCTGTCAGCGCTACGACAGACTCGGCTCACACAAGTTTTACAACTTCAAGACATGCCACGTTCAGGGGATTCAGACACAGCGACGCATCGCCGCTCCTCCCGCGCCAAGTGGCAGGACGCGCGCTGACGCTGCGACCGGCATCCCCGAACCGACGAAACCACGCCCCGAGCCGGGCCGGACGCAGCGGCGTCCGGATCAGGCGACAAGGTGCACTGCTGTATTGCTGGACTTGGTTGTTACCTGCAGGAACACAGGAAGGACTGGCGCCCTCGATGCCGCCGGTTGGCTACTTCCGCGTCAGCGACCGGACGACGCGCATCGAGATGCGATCCGCGCAGCGCCACCAGGCGCGGCGCCATCCACAAGGCCGGGCAGCGGCCAGCACGCCGGAACATCGGTTGGCACCTCATGCCCAAGTACTCACCCAGAGGTTTAGCCAATGAATAGCCGCACCACTACCTTAGCCCTCAGCATCATGGCCGCGCTGTACCTGTCCGGTAACGCCGCCGCGCAGGAAGCGCCCGCTTCCGCCAACGCGGATTCCAAGAACGTCCAGCAGCTGGATGCCATCACCGTCACCGGTTACCGCGCCTCGCTGGAGAAGAGCCAGTCGGTGAAGCGCTCGGCCAACTCCATCGTCGATGCGATCAGCGCCGAGGACATCGGCAAGTTTCCGGACACCAATGCCGCCGAGTCGCTGGCGCACCTGCCGGGCATCAGCGTGGACCGCCAGTTCGGCGAAGGCGAGAAGGTCAGCATCAACGGCACCGACCCGGCGCTGAACCGCGTGCTGCTCAATGGCCAGACCATCGCCTCGGGCGACTGGGGCGGCAACCCGACCGACACCAGCGGCCGCACCTTCAACTACACCCTGCTGTCGCCGGAAATCATCGGCCTGATGGAGGTCTACAAGACCCCGGAAGCCCGCATCGACGAAGGCTCGATCGGCGGCACCGTGATCGTGCACACCCGCAAGCCGCTGGACCTGCCGAAGAACACCATCCGCGGCTCGATCGGCTACAACTACAACGACCGTTCGGAAGAAGGCAATCCGCGCGGCTCGGCGCTGTGGAGCTGGAAGAACGACGACGAGACCTTCGGCGCGTTGATCTCCGCCACCCACGACAAGCAGGATCTGTCGCGCGCCGGCATCGAGTTCTTCGGCTACAACACCGGCGCCGGCATCCCGCCGACCGCGCGCATCTCCGGCGACGGTGGTAACGTCGCGACCGCCAAGATCCCGGTGGGCATCAACAGCGCCTTCTTCCAGCAAACCCGCGAGCGCAACGGCCTGCAGGGCGCGCTGCAGTGGAAGCCGAACGATCAGAACGAATTCAACCTGACCGGCATCTACATCAAGGGCAAGTACAACAACTTCAGCGAATCGCGCTACGTCTGCCCGGGCTGCGGCGACCAGGACAAGATCACCAGCGCGACCGTGCAGAACGGCTACATCACCCAGGCCACGGTCACCGACGGCGCCGGCAACGGCAAGCAGCCGTATGCGCAGCTGGACACCAACTACCGCGAAAGCACCGTCACCACCAAGAGCCTGAACCTGCGCCACGACTTCTACGGCGACAAGTGGGTGTTCACCTCACAGGTCGGCACCACCGAGGCCACCGGCGGCAAGAACCCCGAATACCTGATGAAGTTCCTGCTGAAGGACGGTGGCTACAACTTCGGTTACGACGGCAGCCACACCGACGTCAACTACGACAACGCCAGTGCCGCCAACTGGGGTCTGGTCGGTTCGCCGGCCGGCCTGGCGCCCGGTTCCACCGCCGCTTCGGCGATGCAGGCCGGCGGCATCTACTACGCCAAGAGCACGGACAAGGAGAAGTACTTCCAGTTCGACGCCGCCCGCGATCTGGACTGGGGCCCGCTGAACAAGCTGCAGCTCGGCTACAAGTACATCAACCACGACAACGGCGTCGACGCCCGCGGCAACCGCATCAACACCACCAATGCGATTTCGCTGACCGACTTCAGCCCCGGCACCACCCCGAGCGGTCTGTACGACGGCCTGGGCGCCAGCGGCGACCTGACCAACTGGCCGACCGCCAACCTCAACTCGGTGATCAGCTACCTGCGCGGCCAGCCGCAGGGTCCGTACAACCGCGACTACGGCTCCTCGTTCGACGTCAAGGAAATCACCAGCGACCTGTACGCGCAGCTGAACTTCGAGTCCGGCGCGTGGCGCGGCAACCTGGGCGTGCGTTATGTCGACACCAAGGACAAGTCGCTGTACTGGCAGAGCGCCGATGGCGGCGCCACCTACAACCAGACCCAGGTGAGCAAGCAGTACTACAAGCCGCTGCCGAGCTTCAACCTGGCCTACGATCTGGATACCGACAAGGTGCTGCGCTTCTCCGTGGCCAAGGTGATGGCACGTCCGCGCTACGGCGACCTGGCCGGCTCGTTCACCATCAACAGCAGCAACGGCAACCTGACCGCCAGCGGCGGCAACCCGGACCTGAAGCCCTACGAGTCGACCAACTACGATCTGGCCGCCGAGTGGTACTTCGCCCCGTCCAGCATGCTGTCGGCGGAACTGTTCTATCGCGACATCAGCTCGTACATCGTCACCACCACCTCGCAGCAGCAGCTGACCGATGCGGTGAGCGGCGTGAGCGGCCTGTTCACGGTAACCTCGCCGATCAACGCCTCCGACGCCAAGGTCAAGGGCGCCTCGCTGAACTACCAGCAGGCCTTCGGCTACGGCTTCGGTCTGCAGGCGAACTACACCTACGCCACCGCCGACGCCAGCACCGGCCTGAACCTGCCGTACCTGTCGAAGAACACCTACAACGTGATCCCCTACTGGGAAAACGGTCCGTGGATGGTGCGCCTGAACTACAGCTACCGCTCCAAGTACTTCACCCAGGTCGGCCGCCTGAACTCGCAGGTGTTCACCGACGAGTACAAGCAGCTGGATCTGACCGCCTCGTACGAGATCAACGACTGGATGAGCGTGAGCTTCAGCGCGACCAACCTGCTCGACTCGACGTACTACTGGTACAACGAGGTCAAGTACGCGCCGATCGGCATGTACAAGAACGGCCGCGGCTACCAGGCGCAGCTGAACTTCAAGTTCTGATGTAGCACCGGCGCGCCACCGTCCCTCCACGGTGGCGCGCTTTTTCGTGTCCGGCGCGGCGGCGCCGGCATCGTCTTCTGCAACAAGGAGTGCCGTTCCATGACGACCGAGACCCGCCCCCGTGCGGACCGATCCCGCCACGCCGGAGCCGCACGCCAGACCCTGGCCAGCGCGCTGGCCCTCATGCTCGCGCTGACGGCCCTGCCCGCCGGCGCCGCGGATGCGCCGTCGCCGACCGCGCCCACCGCCACCACCCTCAGTCCGGAACAGATCGACCAGCAGTGGCTGCAGGCCACCGCCAAGTACGCGCCCGAACGCGCGCGGCTGGTGCGCGAAGCCAACGATGGCGCGCGCGGCGGACCGTTCCGACCCGACTGGACCTCGCTCAAGCAGTACCGCTCGCCGTCCTGGTACGACAACGCCAAGTTCGGCATCTTCATCCATTGGGGCGTGTTCTCGGTGCCGGCCTTCGGCAACGAGTGGTATTCGCGCAACATGTACCAGCAGGGCAGCAAGGACTACCTGCACCATCGGGAAACCTACGGCCCGCAGTCGCGCTTCGGCTACAAGGACCTGATCCCGCTGTTCACCGCGCCCCAGTTCGATCCGCAGGCCTGGGCCGCGCTGTTCCGCGACGCCGGCGCCCGCTACGTGGTGCCGGTGGCCGAACACCACGACGGCTTCGCGATGTACGACTCGCAGCTGTCGGACTGGACCGCGGTCAAGATGGGTCCCAAGCGCGACGTGCTCGGCGAGCTGTCCAAGGCGATCCGCGCGCAGGGCCTGCATTTCGGCCTGTCCTCGCACCGCGCCGAGCACGACTGGTTCTTCGACGGCGGCCGCCAGTTCGACTCGGACGTCAACGACCCGCGCTACGCCGGCCTGTACGGCCCGGCGCAGGTGCGCCTGCCGGGCAAGGACGACGCCGACGTCACCAACGACTGGACCCCGGTGTCGCAGGCCTGGCTGGACGACTGGCTGGCGCGCACCACCGAACTGATCGACCGCTACGACCCGGACCTGATCTATTTCGACTGGTGGATCGCGCACCCGACCTTCCGCGGCACCCTGCCGACGATGCTCTCGTACTACTACAACCACGGCGCGGCCAAGGGCGGCGTGGTGGTGAACTACAAGCTCGGCGCCTTCCCCGAAGGTGCCGGCACGCTCGATATCGAGCGCGGCCAGCTCACCGGCATCCATCCCACGCACTGGCAGACCGACACCTCGGTCAGCAACGCCTCGTGGGGCTATGTCGAGAACGACACCTACAAGACGCCGACCTTCATCATCCACATGCTGGTGGACGTGGTCAGCAAGAACGGCAACCTGATGCTCAACATCGGCCCGCGCGCCGACGGTTCGATCCCGGACACCGAACGCACGATCCTGCTGTCGATCGGCCAGTGGCTCAAGACCAACGGCGAGGCGATCTACGACAGCACGCCGTGGCGCAGCTACGGCGAAGGCCCGACCGAAGTGGTCGGCGGCACCTTCCAGGACACCAAGACCAAGCCGTACACGCCCGAGGATTTCCGCTTCACCACCGGCCACGGCGCGCTGTACGCGATCGAGCTGGGCTGGCCGGCCGACGGCCAGGCACTGATCCGCTCGCTGAAGCCGGCCGATGGCGTGCGCGGCGTCACCCTGCTCGCCAGCGGCAAGCCGGTGCCGTTCGAGCAGCGCGCCGACGGCCTGCACCTGCGCCTGCCGGCCAAGCCGGTGGGCGAACACGCCTACGTATTCCGCATCGACCTGTCCTCCCCCACTCCGCCAACGGATCCCTCCCGATGATGAAGCGTTTCGCAGGGCTGCTGTTCGCCCTCGCCCTGGCCTGCGGGCCGGCCATGGCCAAGAACCCGACCGCGCTGTTCTATCTGATGAACACGCAGAAATCGACCAATTCGTTCCTGGCCCACCTCGACAAGATCGACGTGGTGGTGCCGACCTGGTACGGCGTGGACCAGAGCGGCCTGGTCAACGGCACCCCGAACATGTACCTGTACGAGATCGCCAAGCAGCACAAGCTGCGGGTGATGCCGATCCTGTCGATGACCGCCGGGCGCGAGGGCTTCCACAAGCTGCTGCACGACGAGGACGCCAAGCAGCGCATGATCCAGGCGCTGCTGATCCACGGCCGCAAGCATGGCTACTACGGCTTCCAGTTCGATTTCGAGAGCATCGCCTGGACCGACCGCGACGCCTACTCGCTGATGGTCAAGCAGACCGCCGAGGCGCTGCACAAGGCCGGCTTCAAGCTGTCGGTGGCGGTGGTGCCCAATGCCCCGGGCTATGCCGAAGGCGGCGCCTTCGCCAAGTGGATGTGGGAGTACTGGCGCGGCGCCTACGACCTCAAGGCGCTAAGCGCTTCGGCCGACCTGATCAGCCTGATGACCTACGACCAGCACACCCGCTGGACCACGCCCGGCCCGGTCGACGGCATGGTGTGGATGAAGAAGCACCTGGACTACGCGCTGACCCAGGTGCCGAAGGACAAGCTATCGCTGGGCATCGCCACCTACGGCTACCGCTGGTACACCGGCAATCCGGTCAAGGCCGACGGCACCGAGGCCTCGAACATCACCGCCGACTACATCGACGCCGACGAATCGTTCCCGCTGGCGGAAGAGCAGCACGCCACCGTGCAATGGGACCCGGTGGAGCAGGAATCATGGTTCTACTTCTACCGCGACGACATGCGCGAATGGGTGTTCCGCCCGGATGCGCGCAGCTTCCGCGCCCGCTACGAGCTGACCAAGCAGTACGGTCTGGAAGGCTTCAGCTGCTGGGTGCTGGGCGCTGAAGATCCCAAGGTCTGGGACGAACTGCCGACCGCGGCGCGCTGAGCGGCCACACGACCGAGATGCGACACGGGGGGCACGCGGCGCGCAGCGAACGCGCCGCGCTCACCTCAGGCTACCTCACAGCCTCTACGATACGCATCTCGATCGCTTGAGGTAGACCGATGACTGCAGTGGGTGCACACCCCCGATTGCCGCACCGCC
>NZ_AQOI01000676.1:0-2920 GCF_000364665.1 Xanthomonas sp. SHU 199 | reverse complement strand
CCGTGCCGCGCCAGCGCGCGGCGCAGGGCGCGCGCGCCGCTGGCGGTTTCCGCGGCCATGCCGATCGCGCGGGCGCCGCGCACGTTGACGAACAGGTCGTCGATGAACAGCGCCTGCCGCGGGGCGACATCGAAGTGCGCCAGCGCGTGCCGATATACCGTCGCGTCCGGCTTGCGCCCGCCCAGGTGGCCGCTGCACAGCACGCGTCCGTGCAGCAGCGGGAACAGCGCGGGCACGATCTGCGGCATCGCCTGCGCCATCAGCGCACCGTTGTTGGTCAGCACGCCGATGGCCACGCGCTCGGCCAGTGCCAGCACCTGCGCGACCACACCGGCGTCGGCGCGGCTGGCCGCCACCCGCGCGGCGATCCACGCGTCCGCGTCCACCGCGGCGCCCAGGCCCGCGCTCAATCGCTGCAGGTAGGCGGCGGTGTCGAGTTCGCCGCCGTCGTAGGCGGTCTCCAGTCCGGAACCGAACAGGACCTCGCGCACCTGTGCGGCCTCGCAGCGGCAGTGCGCGGCCAGCGCGGCGATGCGGTCGGCACGCGTGTAGCGCGCCAGCACGCCGTCGAAATCGAGCAGCAGCAACGCCGGCCGCGCGCGGGTCATTGCGGACATGAGGAGGCCTGGGTGAGTGGCGGCTGGCGTGGCGCGGGAGCAGCGAAGCTCACGCCGCTCTGCGGGGGCGCCGCCGCGTGCCGCCGCGCGTGCCGATGATGCAATGCGCCATCGCTTGTCGTTGACAAGCCATCGCGGGCCGGCGGACAGTCGGGGCACGCCGCCACGCGCGCGACCTGCCGTGGCGCAGTGTTGTCTTTCTTGCCGAGGAACCCGCCTTGAACACCAAGTTTCCATCCCTGCTGCTCGTCCTTGCCGGTCTCGCGTTCGCGCCTGCCGCCTGGGCCAAGACCTGCGCGGTGACCATCACCGGCACCGACCAGATGTCCTACGACCAGACCCAGATCAAGGTCGCGGCCGATTGCACCGAGGTGGCGGTGACGCTCAAGCACAGCGGCAAGCTCGCCGCCGCGGTGATGGGCCACAACTGGGTGCTGACCAAGACCCCGGATTTCCAGGCGGTGGCCAATGCCGGCACCAGTTCCAGCCTGGCCGACAACTACCTGCCCAAGAACGATCCGCGGATCATCGCCCACACCAAGGTGATCGGCGCCGGGCAGTCGGACACGGTCAAGTTCTCCACCGCCAAACTCAGCAAGGGCGGGGACTACACCTTCTTCTGCTCGTTCCCGGGACACTGGGCGGTGATGAAGGGCAAGTTCGTGTTCGGTTGATCCAGCGCAGCGGCGCGGCGCCGGCCATCGGCGCCGCGCGTTGTCGTCATGCCAGGGTCGTGGCACCGGCATCTCAGCCGGCGGCGACCACCGCGAACGCTTCACGCGCCGCGGCCAGGGTGGCCTCCAGCACGTCCTGGTCGTGCGCACTGGAGACGAAGCCGGCCTCGTAGGCCGACGGCGCCAGGAACACACCGCGCTCCAGCATCGCGTGGAAGAAGCGGTTGAACGCGGCGGTGTCGCAGGCAGTGGCCTGCGCATAGGTCTCCACCTTCTCGGTGGTGAAGAACAGCCCGAACATCGCCCCGACCTGGTTGGTGGTGACCGCCACCCCGGCCGCCGCCGCGGCGGCTTCCAGGCCGGCGCATAGCTGCGCGGTGGCCGCGTCCAGGCGCTGGTGGAAGCCCGGCGCCTGGATCAGTTCCAGCATCGCCAGCCCGGCGGCCATCGCCACCGGATTGCCGCTGAGCGTGCCGGCCTGGTAGATCGGCCCGGACGGCGCCACCTGCCGCATCAGCTCGGCGCGCCCGCCATAGGCGCCCACCGGCATGCCGCCACCGATGATCTTGCCGAAGGTGGTCAGGTCCGGCGTGACCCCGTAGTGCGCCTGCGCGCCGCCCAGGGCGACGCGGAAGCCGGTCATCACTTCGTCGAAGATCAGCAGTGCGCCGTGCTGCGTGCACAGGTCGTGCAGGTGCTGCAGATAGCCCGGACGCGGCGGGATGCAGTTGGCGTTGCCGACCACGGGCTCGATGATGACCGCGGCGATCTCGTGGCCGATCTCCTCGAACAGCGCGGTGGCACCCTCGGCATCGTTGTAGGCCAGGGTGGCGGTAAGTTCGCTGAGGCTGGCCGGCACGCCCGGCGAGGTCGGCACGCCCAGGGTCAGCATGCCGCTGCCGGCCTTGACCAGGAACGAATCGCCGTGGCCGTGGTAGCAGCCTTCGAACTTGACGATGCGGTTGCGCCCGGTGGCGCCGCGCGCCAGGCGCACCGCCGACAGCGTGGCTTCGGTGCCGGAGTTGACCATGCGCACCATCTCGCAGGACGGCACCAGCCGGGTGATGGTCTGCGCCATCGTCACCTCGGCCGGGCACGGCGCGCCGAACGACAGCCCATCGCCGATCGCGCGCTGCACCGCCTCGCGCACCGCCGGGTGGTTGTGCCCGGCGATCATCGGCCCCCAGGAACCGACGTAGTCGATGTAGCGGTGGCCGTCGACGTCGTACAGGTACGGGCCATCGGCGCGCTGCACGAAGAACGGCTCGCCGCCCACCGACTTGAAGGCGCGCACCGGCGAATTGACGCCGCCGGGAATCAGCGACTGCGCTTGGGCGAACAGGGCATGCGAGCGGGAATGGGACATGAGCGGAAATCCTTGGCGATGCTGGCCAGGCCGACCGGCCGGGCGCGGAGCGAGGCCGTCTATTGTCGCGGCTGCCGCCGGTGTGCGCCATGTCGTCGATCCTGCCGCAGCCGGCGCCGCGCCGTGGATTTGCTTCATAGCCCCTCTCCCACCGGGAGAGGGGTTGGGGTGAGGGGCCGGCGCGCAGCGACGCGCGGTGTTTGGTTGCATGAGGCTGCGTCCGCACCCTGATCCGGCCCTTCGGGCCACCTTCTCCCGGCGGT
>NZ_AQOI01000675.1:0-328 GCF_000364665.1 Xanthomonas sp. SHU 199 | reverse complement strand
GGGTTGGGGTGAGGGTCCGGCGCGCAGCGACGCGCGGTGTTTGGGTGCACGAGGCTGCGCTCGCACCCTCATCCGCCCCTGCGGGGCACCTTCCCCCGAAAAGGGGGCCATGGAACCGAGGGGAGAAGGGAAGCGCTCGCGCCTCAGTCGAAACAGGCGCGGTACGCGGCCAGTGCCGCGCGCGGATCGGGCGCATCGAACACGCCGCTGATCACCGCCAGCAGATCGGCGCCGGCCGCCACCAGCGGCCGCGCGTTGTCCGGCGTGAGGCCGCCGATCGCCACGCGCGGCAGGCCCAGCGCTGCCGCATCCCGCAGCAGTTCGGGCG
>NZ_AQOI01000674.1:0-8934 GCF_000364665.1 Xanthomonas sp. SHU 199 | reverse complement strand
GTGGTGACCTTACTGCGGGTAGGAAAGAACGCGCCGAAGGCGACGTAGCTGGCGCCTGCTGCCGCGGCGCTGCGGGCCAGGGCCAGGTCGTCGTAACAGGAGGCGCCGATCAATGCCTGCGGCCCGAGCGCGGCGCGCGCGGCGGCCAGATCGCCGTCGTCCTCGCCCAGGTGCACGCCGGCCGCGCCCACCGCCTGCGCCAGCGCGACGTCGTCGTTGACGATCAGCGGCACGCCGGCCTGTGCGCACAGCCTTTGCAGCGCCGCGGCCTGCTCGCGCCGTTGCGCCGCGTCGGCGCGTTTGTTGCGGTATTGCAGCCAGGTCACGCCCTGGTCCAGCAGCGGCGCCACCCGTGCCAGCAGACGCGCGCCGTCGGCCTCGTCGGGGGTGATCAGGTACACGCCGCGCGGCGCCGGGGATGCGTTCATGGCCAAGCCTTCCGATGCGTCGGCGGCGATGGGACAATGCCGTTCCGACTGTGACCTGCGATTATCCAATGAGCGACGCCAGCGCCACCACCTATCGCACCTGGATGTGCGTCGTCTGCGGGTTCATCTACAACGAGGCCGACGGCCTGCCGGAAGAAGGCATCGCCCCCGGCACCCGCTGGGACGACGTGCCCGACACCTGGACCTGCCCGGACTGCGGCGTGACCAAGGACGATTTCGAGATGGTGGAGATGGATTGACGGCTGGGATTGGAGAATGGGGAATCGGGAGTGGGACAGCGACTCCCGTGCCTTGCAGGCTTCACGCGGCGGCCAGTTTCAGGGCTGGCAGGCAGACATCGCGAGGCCGGGTGGTCGGATCGCAAGGCCGATACTCGGGAGAGCCGCATGTCCGCCGACGTTCGATGATCGATTCGGTCCGTTATCCATGACGGCTTGATCAGGTCAGCAACCTCTGAGCCTCAGGGCATGCGCTTTTCCCATTCCCGATTCCCCTCTCCCCATTCCCAGCGTCAATGCATCCGCTGCGCGCGCGCGCTCAGTTCCACCAGGCGCTCGCGGATCGGCAAGGCGTCGGAGGCTTCGGGGTTCAATTGCAGGTAACGGCCCAGGTCGCGCCGTGCGCCGGGGACGTAATCCATCTGCAGGTAGGCCATGCCGCGGTCGCGCAGGGCTTCGGGCTGGTCCGGCATCAGCTTGAGCACGCGGTCGGCGCTGCGTGCGGCGCGGTCCCACTCGTCGCGTTCGGCATACAGGCCGTGCAGGTTGCGCAGGACCCGGGCGAGGATCGCGCGGTGCGGTGCCGGGTCCAGGATCTGCAGCAGGGCGCGGTCGTCCGGGCTTTCGCCGCCCATGTGCGGTCGCGCGCGCTCGCGCAGTTCCTCCACCGCCAGCGGACGCCCGCCGTTGAACGGGTCCATCACCAGCAGGCCGTCGTCCACCGGCAGGCGCACCAGGAAATGCCCCGGGAAGGACACGCCGTCGAGTGGGATGTCCAGGCGCCGCGCCACGTCCATCTGCACCAGCGCCAGCGAGATCGGGTTGCCCAGGCGCCGCTCGAACACCTGGTTCATGTAGCTGTTGCGCGGGTCGTAATACTCGTCGTGGTTGCCGCTATAGCCCAGTTCTTCGAACAGGTGGCGATTGATCGCCGCCATCTTCAGCGGCCACTGCTCGATCATCGCCACCTCGTGCCGCAGGTGGTCGGCATGACTCTGCGCCAGGGTGTCGTAATGGGCGGCGTCCAGCTCCGGATACTCGTCGCGGGCGATCAGCAGGGCGGTCGCCAGCAGCGGCAGGGCATCGTCATCCAGCGCGGCCAGGGTATTCCAGCTCGGCAATGTCAATGGGGCGGCCATGGCCCAAGACTGGCGGCAAAGCCGGGCCCGATCAAGTCCGGCCGTTCCCGACAGCGGTGTCGGGTTCAGCGCCGTGGTCGCGGGGCCTTTTCCCGACGCCGCCGGCACCGTTGACGGGTCAGTGGCCCTGCGGAATTCCAGGGCCGAAGCGCAGTTCGGTGCCGTCCTGCAGCTTCAACTGCTCGGCCTGGCCGGCGTTGAGTTCGAGCACATAGCGCGCCGGCGCGTTGCTCGGGTAGGGCGGGCAGGCGTCGCCGGCCGAGCACGGCGGCACGTCGCGCTGCTGCGCCACCAGCTTGCGCTGGTTGTCGAAGTACAGGATGTCCAGCGGGATCTTGGTGTTCTTCATCCAGTACGCTTGCGGTTCCTCGCGGTCGTGGATGAACAGCATGCCGTGGTCGGTTTCCATCTGGTCGCGGAACATCAGCCCGCGCGCGCGGGTCGCATCGTTCTGCGCCAGTTCCACTTCGTAGCGATGTCCGCCCAGTTCCACCCAATGGTCGCCGCCGGCACTGGCGCAGCCGCTCAGGGCGAGCAGGAGAAGGACGCAGAGCGCGCGGAAGAGGGACATGGGCGGACCAGGGCAGGGAGGACAGCGCGCACCTTGTTGCAAGGTGCGCGTGGCGTCAAGAGCGGGGAGTCGGGATTGGGGATCCGCCAGAGCCGGGGTTCTCGCTTTTGCGAATCCCCAATCCCGAATCCCCAATCCCACGCGCGCGACAGCGCGCGTCCTACAGGACGCGCGGCGGCTCGCCACCGACGATCACCACGTCGGCCGGGCGGCGTGCGAACAGGCCGACGCAGACCACGCCGGGGATCTGGTTCAGTTCGCGCTCAAGCGCCACCGGGTCGGTGATCGACAGGTGGTGCACGTCCAGCACCACGTTGCCATTGTCGGTGATCACGCCGTCGCGCCAGACCGGCTGGCCGCCGGTGCGCGCCAGGATCTCGCGGGCGACCAGGCTGCGCGCCATCGGGATCACTTCGATCGGCAGCGGGAACGCGCCCAGTGTCTGCACCTGCTTGCTCGGGTCGATGATGCAGATGAAGCGCTCGCTGGCCTCGGCGATGATCTTCTCGCGGGTCAGCGCGGCGCCGCCGCCCTTGATCAGGCACTTGTTCGGATCGCACTCGTCGGCGCCGTCCACGTACAGCGACAGGTTGCCGGTGTGGTTCAGCTCCAGCACCTCGATGCCGTGCTGGCGCAGGCGCGCGGTGCTCTGCTCGGAACTGGACACCGCACCCTTGATACGGTGGCCGATGCGGCCGAGCGCGTCGATGAAATAGGCGACGGTGGAACCGGTGCCGACGCCGACGATCATGCCGTCCTGGACGTAGTCGATGGCTTTCTCGGCGGCAAGGCGTTTGGCTTCTGACATTGGAAGAGCTCGGGAGTGGGGATTCGGGATTGGGGATTCGTTGAAGCGGCAGACGGGTGGGAACGGAGGTAAATCCCCAATCCCCAATCCCGAATCCCGGCTACTCGAGCGAAAGCAGCAGCTTCCACTGCGCGGCGCTGACCGGGAACACCGACAGGCGGTTGCCGCGGGCGACCAGCGGGAAGCCCTCGCCCAGCGCATCGGCGTGCTGCTTGATCTCGTCCAGGGCGATGGTGCGCGCCAGCTTGCGTTCGAACGCCACGTCCACCAGGTACCAGCGCGGCTGCTCCTGGGTGGCCTTGGGGTCGTGGTAGTCGGAGGACGGGTCGAACTGGGTGGCGTCGGGATAGGCCTGGCTGGCCACGCGCGCCACGCCGACGATGCCCGGCACCTTGCAGTTGGAGTGGTAGAACAGGATACCGTCGCCGACCTTCATGCCGTCGCGCATGAAGTTGCGCGCCTGGTAGTTGCGCACGCCGTTCCAGGGCTCGGTGCCGACCCGCTGCAGGTCGTCGATCGAGAAGGCGTCCGGTTCGGACTTCATCAGCCAATAGCGGGTGCGTGCGGTCATGCGGGGGAATCGTGCGCGGTCGACAGGGTGAGGGATTCGGTGCAGACCGCGTCCAGCGCCACGTCCCAGGCCGCCAGCGGCAAAGCCGCGACCTGTTGCGCGTCGAAGGCGGCCCCGACCAGCCAGGGCGGCGGAGCCTGCCGCTGGCGGAAAGCGAAGCTGCGATCATACCAGCCGCCTCCCATGCCCAGGCGGCCGCCGGCGGTGTCGAAGCCGACCAGCGGCGTCACCACCAGCGCCATCTGCGCCGGCGCCAGGGTCGTGGCCGGGTCGACGTCGGGCTCGGGGATGCCGTAGCGGTTGGCGCGCAGCGGCTGCCCGGGGCGCCACGGCGCAAAGCGCAGGGTGTCGCCGCTGAGCACCGGCAGGCAGTACTGCACCGTCTCCGGCAACGACAGTTGCCAGCGGTGCAGGGCGATCTCCCCGTCCATCGCCCAGTAGCCGCCGACATGGCCGTGCTGCGGCGCGAACGGCAAGTCCAGCAACCGCTGCGCCAGCGCATCGGCGGCGGCCAGGCGCACGGGCGCGGTGAGCGCGCGGCGGCGCGCGCGCAGGTCCTGGCGCAGGGAGTCGCGGTCGTCGGCGGTCATCGGGCGGGCGTGGCGAGGGAGGGCGCTATTGTCGGCGCCGGCGCGTGCACTGACCAGCAGGCGCGCGCCGCTGCGGCGATCACGCGTAGAGCGCCACCGTCTGCCGGCCCCACAGCACCAGCCGCCCGGCCGTATCCCAGATCTGCATGTCCTGCAGCGAGTAGCCGTCCTCGGCATGGCGGCTGGCCGAGCGCAGCAGGAACCAGTCGCCGGCGCTGGCCGATTGCGGGAAGTCCAGGCTCCAGGTCATCGAACTGACCGGCGCCGGCTCGGTGAAGCAGGTCATCGCAGCCGGCGGCAGACAGTCGCCCAGCGCGACCAGGGCCACGCTTGGGTCCACGCCGGCGGCGTCGCGATGGCGCGCCCAGACCAGCAACTCCGGATCGGCCGCGGCGGACAGCGGCAGCGCGCCGCCGGCCAGGCGCATGTCGAAGTTGGCGACGAAGGCCGGGGTCGCCGCGCTGTCGGCGATCGGCGTCGCGTCATCGGGGCCGACCACCGCCGGCCGTGCCGGCAGGAAGTCATGGGCGATGCGGCTGGGCCGCGGCTGCGCGAACAGCAAGGCTGCGCGCAGGGCGACCTGCCCGCCGGCGATGCAATCGACGCCCACCGAAGTGGCGGACTTGCCCTGGCGCAACACCTGCGCATCGAAGCGCAAGCTGCCGTCGGCCGGGCCGACGAAGCCGATATGCGCCGACTTCAGCGGCGGCAACGCGGACGGCGCCGTGCGCAGCGCGGTCTGCAGCGCCAGCGCCGCGGACAGGCCGCCGAAGGCGGTGCGGCCTTGCCGCCAGCTGGCGGGGACGTCGAATCCCGCGGCGGGGTCGAAGCGGTCGAGGATCTGGGCGAGCGTCGGCAATCCGGGATCTCCGTGATGGGGAGACCAGTATCCCGGGTTTCGGTCGGTGCGAGAACGCGTGGCACCTGCAGTGCGCCGACGGCGACGGCGTGGTGAAGGCGCACGCTGCGGGCGCACAAAAGGAAACGGCGCCTTGCGGCGCCGCTTCCTGGAAAAATTGCATTCTCCGCCGTGACGATGCGTGCGAAACGACCTTGAACCCGGGGTTCAAGTGGGATGGCTGGAGAATCATCGGGCTTCCCGCTACGAGGCGGACCTGCACTCCCGATTCCGTCGCCACCCCGTGGTCGTCATTAAGGGACAAGGCGAATGTTTGCACACGCTGTCGTTCACAGCAGAGAACGCAAGTGGAGTATAGCGCCGTGATCGCGCTTGGCTAGTCCGTTCGTCGGTCCTTCGGTACGTTGCAATTCACGTTGATGATCGCAGCGCCATGTGCGGATCAGCGCGTCGTATCGACCACGCTGTCCAGGCGGCGATTGAGATCGGCGAGTGTGCGCGCCATCTCGCGTTCGCGCTGCCCCTGTTCGTCGCGCAGTTGCTGCAACTCGTGCGCCAGGTTCAGTGCCGCGAGGACGGCGACGCGGTCCACCGCGGCCATGCGGTTGCTGCCGCGCACCTCGCGCATCTTCGCATCGAGCAGGCGCGCGGCGGCGAGCAGGCCATCGCGTTCTTCGGCCTCGACGCCGACGGTGTATTCGCGGTCGAGGATGCGGACGCTGACCGGCTCGCTCACGTGTGCTGCTCCAGGGACTTCAGCCGGGCGATCATCGCTTCCACGCGCGAACGCGCCTGCTCGTTCTTGGTCAGCAACTGCGAGCGCTCGCCGATCAGGTGTTCCTGCTGCTGGCGCAGGCTGCGGTTCTCGTCGGATAGGCGCTGGCAGCGCTCGACCAGCGTTTCCACGCGTGCGGCAAGGGCGCGAAGCTCGGCGAGGGCGTCAGGGCTGTCCATGGCGCTCACGATAGGCATGCGCCCGAGGGGCGGTCAAGACGCCGCGCGGCGGCGCCATGGCCGGCGCTCAGGCAGGCAGCCGCAGCGGTTGCTGCAGCAGGCGCAGGCAGGCGTCCGGCTCCAGCGCCGGCGCCACCAGGTGGCCCTGGATCTCGTCGCAGCCGTGCGCGCGCAGGAACGCCAATTGCCCGGCGTCCTCGACGCCCTCGGCCACCACCTTCAGCGCCAGCGAGTGGCCCATCGCGATGATGGTGCTGGTGATCGCCTCGTCGTCCGGGTCGCGGGTGAGGTCGCCGATGAATTCCTGGTCGATCTTCAGGGTGTTGATCGGCAGCCGCTTCAGGTAGGCCAGCGACGAATAGCCGGTGCCGAAGTCGTCGATGGCCAGGGTCAGCCCCAACTTGCGGCAGGCGCGCAGCAGTTCGGCGTTCTTGCCGACCTGCGACATCACCACGCTCTCGGTCAGTTCCAGTTCGATGTTGGCGGCCGGCACGCCGGTTTCGGCGAGGATCCCGGCCATCAGTTCCGGCAGGTTGCCGCGCTCGAGCTGGATCGCCGAGACGTTCACCGACATGCACAGATCGGTCAGCCCCATCCGCCGCCAGTCGCGCAGCGCGCCGCAGGCCTGGCGCAGCACCCATTCGCCGATCTCCAGGATCAGCCCGGTCTCCTCGGCCAGCGGGATGAACTGGCTCGGCGAGACCGGCCCGAAATCGGCGCTGTGCCAGCGCAGCAGCGCTTCCACGCCGACCACCCGCTGCGTGCGCAGCGAGTAGCGCGGCTGGTAGACCAGCTTCAGTTCCTGATCCAGCGGGATCTTGCGCAGCGTGCTGGCCAGGGTGGCGCGGTGACGGGTGGCCTCGTCCATGCGCGCCGAGTACACCTGCGCGTTGCGGCGCCCGGCGGCCTTGGCCTGGTACATCGCGGTATCGGCGTGCTTGAGCAACTCGCTCGGCAGCAGCGCGTGCTGCGGGAACAGGGAGATGCCGATGGAGGTGGAGACCGCGACCTCGCGGCGTTCGTCCAGCCGCAGCGGCGCCTCGAACGCGGCCAGCACGCGGGCGGCCACCGCCTCGGCCTCGCCCTGGCTGACGATGTCCTCGACCACCACGGTGAATTCGTCGCCGGCCAGGCGCGCCACCGTGTGCTGCGGTCCCACCGCCTGCTGCAGGCGTTCGGCCACCGCGCGCAGCACGCGATCGCCGATCGCGTGGCCGAGCGAATCGTTGATGTCCTTGAAGCGGTCCAGGTCCAGGAACAGCACCGCGACCGAGCCGGCCTGGCGCCGCGCCCGCACGATCGCCCGAGCCAGGCGTTCGGACAGCAGCGCGCGGTTGGGCAGGCTGGTCAGCGTGTCGTAGTTGGCCAGATAGCGCAGTTCCTGCTCGGCGCGCTTCTGCTCGGTGATGTCTTCCAGTACCACCACCTGAAAGCTCTGGCGGCCGTCGGCGTCGACCACGGTATTGCGGCGCAGGTGGCAGAGGATTTCCTGGCCGTCCTTGCGTCGCTTCCAGGCCTCGCCGCGCCAATGCCGGCCGTGGTCGGCCACCGGGGCCGCCGGCGTTTCCGGCGCGTGGTCGATCAGCGCCATCGGCTGGCCCAGTACCTCGCGCTCGCTGTAGCCGGTGATGCGGGTGAAGGCCGGGTTGACCGAGATGAAGCGGCGGTCCTCGTCGAGCACGGCGACCGCCTCGCCCATGCTGCGCAGCACTTCGGCGGCGATGCGTCGTTCCAGGTCGGCCTGGCGGTGCGAGGTGATGTCGCGTGCGGTGCCGGCGAGCCGGCGCGGCGCGCCGCTGGCGTCGTAGTCGACCACGCGGCCGCGCACCCGCGCCCAGTGCCAGACCCCGTCGCCGGCCAGGTCCACCCGGTACTCGGCGGTGTAGATCGCGGTCAGGCCCTGCAGGTGTTCCTGCAGCACCTGACGCGCCTGCTGCACGTCGTCGGGATGGATCCGCAGCGGCTCGTTCTCGCGGATCACCAGGCCGATGTCCTGCGCGTGCGGCGTGGCCTCGTCGGCGCGCATCAGCCGCAACCTGCGCTGTTGCAGGTCGTAATCCCAGAAGTGTTCGCCCGAGGCCCACAGCGCCAGCTTCAGGTGCTGGTCGCGCTGCTGCAGTTGCGCGTGCCGTTGCAGTTGCTCGCGCAGGCGCCGACGCGAACGCAGCGCGAACAGCGCCGCCACCCCGCCGGCCGCCAGCGCGGCGAGCGCGACCAGCGGCCATGCGGCCAGCAAGGTCTCGCCGAACAAGGCGAGGCCGGTTCTTTCCGCAGCTCCTGCAGCAACGTGCTCCAATGGCATGGCGGAAAGTGACTTCTGTCAAAGAACGGGTGGTGGAGTGTAGGCGCGTGCCGGAAGCCACCACAAGCGGCGGCGCACACGCGGTTGCTACACTGCGCAGTCCCGATTCCGCCGCAGGCCTCGACAGGCCCGCGGCCAGCGCCCGACAGGCTTGCTCCATGACCGAACTTCCCACTGCCGACCAGATCGCCGATGCCAGCCGGACGCTTGGCCTGGCTGCGTCGGCAGCCGAACTGCACGGCGGCCTGTGCGGCTGGCTGGCCGGCGGCGGCGCCGAATTGCCGGCATGGCCGGCGGCCGTGCTCGCCGACGCCAGCCTCGCCGCGCCGCGCCCCGGCGATGCGCTGGACCGCCTGCGCGAGGCCACGACTGCGCAACTGAACGACCGCGATTTCGGCTTCGACCTGGTGCTGGCCGATGCCGGCGCGCCGCTGCCCGAGCGCGCCGACGCGCTGTTCGACTGGTGCCGCGGC
>NZ_AQOI01000673.1:0-1654 GCF_000364665.1 Xanthomonas sp. SHU 199 | reverse complement strand
TGGCTTCGGCCTGGCCGCAGGGGCTGCGCCGCCACTGTCCGAGGAAGGGCAGGAAGCGCTGCAGGACGTGGCGCGCCTGGCCCAGGCCAGCGCCGACGATTTCGACAGCGGCGACGAGGACGAGGACGCACTGGCCGAGATCGAGGAGTTCGTGCGCGTGGCGGTGCTGCTGCTGCACAGCGACTGCGTGCTCGGCCCGCGCCACCGGCAGCGCCTGAACTGATGAAGCGGCTCACCGGGATTTCCTCCGGCGAGTACGTGCGCCGGCGCCGTCATTTGATGGACATGGCCGGCGAGCAGGCCATCCTGGTGCTGCCCAGCGCACCGGAGCGGGTGCGCAGCCACGACACGCACTACCCGTACCGGCAGGATTCGGACTTCTGGTATCTGTGCGGGTTCGCCGAGCCGGACGCGGTGCTGGTGCTGGTGCCCGGTCGCCGCCATGGCGAGGCGCTGTTGTTCTGTCGCGAACGCGACCCCGAGCGCGAAGCCTGGGACGGCCCGCGGGCGGGCCAGGAAGGCGCGGTCGAGCGCTACGGCATGGACGATGCCTATCCGATCGACGACCTCGACGAGATCCTGCCCGGGCTGCTGGAAGGCCGCTCGCGGGTGTACTACCACTTCGGCCGCGACGTCGATTTCGACCTGAAGCTGATCGGCTGGGTCAAGCGCGTGCGCGAGCAGGTGCGGCACGGCGCGCAGCCGCCGCACGAGTTCCTGGAACTGGGCCATCTGCTGCACGAACAGCGCCTGTTCAAGTCGCGCGACGAGATCGCGCTGATGCAGGTGGCCGCCGACCTCAGCGTGGCCGGACATCGTGCGGCGATGCGGCTGGCGCGGCCGGGCGTGCACGAATACCAACTGCAGGCCGAGATCGAGCGCGAATTCCGCGCCGGCGACGCCTGGCCGGCCTACGGCAGCATCGTCGGCAGCGGCCACAACGCCTGCGTGCTGCACTACCGCGCCAACGCTGCGCGCCTGCGCGACGGCGACCTGGTGCTGGTCGATGCGGGCGCCGAATACCGCGGCTATGCCGCCGACATCACCCGTACTTTCCCGGCCAACGGCCGCTTCAGCGCCGAACAACGCGCGCTGCACGACCTGGTCGGTGCCGCGCATGCCGCCGCGCTGGCGCAGGCGCGCCCGGGCGTGGCCTACGAGGCCGGACACCTGGCCGCGGTGCAGACCCTGACCGAAGGCCTGCTGCGGCTGGGCCTGCTCAAGGGCAGCGTCGAGCAGAACCTGGCCAGCGGCGACTACCGGCGCTTCTACCGGCACAAGACCGGTCACTGGTTGGGCCTGGACGTGCACGACGTCGGCGACTACCGGCTGGCAGGCGAATCGCGCCTGCTCGAACCGGGCATGGTGTTCACCATCGAACCCGGCCTGTACGTGTCGCCGGACGACAAGGACGTGGACCCGAAGTGGCGGGGCATCGGCATCCGCACCGAGGACGACGTGCTGATCACCGACGACGGCCATCGCGTGCTCACCGATGCCCTGGCGCGCAGCGCCGAGGAGATCGAGGCGTGGATGGCTGGGAATGGGGAATAGGGAAACGGGAATGGGAATAGCGGTGACCGCGCGCGGAAAGGTCGGCTAGCAGACCTGGCGCGTTTGCTGTTGCGAATCCCCAATCCCGATTCCCCAATCC
>NZ_AQOI01000672.1:0-535 GCF_000364665.1 Xanthomonas sp. SHU 199 | reverse complement strand
GAGCGCATGGCCGAGAGCCTGCGCGCCGCGGTGGCGCGCGCGCTCGCCGACGGCGTCGACCCCACCCTGGCCGAGGCGCTGCCGGCCGGCGCCAGCACCCTGCATCGCCTGCTCGGCGTCATCCCCGACCTGCCGCGCTTCCGCCACGACGCCGACAACCCGCTGCCGTTCGACCTGATCGTGATCGACGAAGCCTCCATGGTCGACCTGCCGCTGATGTGCAAGCTGGTCGACGCCGTGGCCGACGGCGCGCAACTGATCCTGCTCGGCGACGCCGACCAATTGCCCTCGGTGGAAGCCGGCGACGTGCTCGCCGCGATCCTGCAGGCCGCCGGCCCCGGCGACGCGCTGCAGCCCGACGACGCCAAGGCGCTGCAGCCGCTGCTCGGTCACAGCACGGTCGCGCACGACCACGGCGGCCTGGCCGGACATCGCGTGCACCTGCTGCGCGGCTACCGCCAGGCCCAGGACTTCGCCCTGGCGCCGCTGGCCGACGCCGTGCGCAGCGGCGATGCCGACGGCGCCCTGCGCCTGC
>NZ_AQOI01000671.1:0-5744 GCF_000364665.1 Xanthomonas sp. SHU 199 | reverse complement strand
GATCCGGGCCGCCGCAGCGTGCTGCGCGCCGGTGTCGGCATCGCCGCCGGCGCCGCGCTCTGGGGCCTCGGCGGCCAGGCCCGCGCGGCGGGCACGCTGCCGTTCGCCGGCCTCAACCTGTCCGGGCTGGCGTCCAACAACTTCGTCGACAACGCCGTCATCGACCGGCACTACCGCGACATCAGCGACCAGCACATCGTTGCCGCCGGCGCCTGCCCGCTGTTCCGCCTGCCCACCACCGCCGCACGCTTCAGTACCGGCCAGGGCATGCCGCTCAACGCCACGTATTGCGACCAAGTCGAGAAAGTGCTGAACCGGCTCGCGCAGCGCGGCAAGGTGGCGATCCTGGAGTTGCACGACTACATGCGCTTGCCGATCAAGGTCGCGAGCAAGTCCGGTTACCGGCGCGATGGCGCCGGCCAGCTGATCGGGCCGGACGGACGCGCGGTCACCGACCCCGCCGACCAGGCGGCGTGGAACGGGACCTACCGCAAGGGGAATTTCCTGTACCTGGCCTACTTCGATCCGGCCGACAACCTGCTCAAGCTCTACGAGTACCGCGTGATCGGCACGCCGGGCTGCACGCTGTACAACGCCGCCGGCCTGCCGGATCTGTGGAGTCGCATCGTGCAGCGCTTCCGCTCGCATCCGGCGATCTTCGGCTGGGGCCTGATGAACGAGCCCTACCAGGGACCGGAGCGCAACGCCGACGGCAGCACGCTGGTGATGGCCGATCACTGGCTGCGCACCGCCACCGCCACCGCGTCGCGCATCTTCGATTTCGACCGGTCGCATTACGTGTTCGTTTGCGGCAACGAATACGCCAGCGCCCGCCGGTGGAAAGAGGCGTCCAACAACCTGGACACGATCCCCGACCCGTACGACCGCATCGTCTACGAGGCGCACAACTATCTGGACGACGAGGGCCGCGGAGGCGGTGCTTGGACCAATCGCAATGAAAACGTTGCGCCGGACACCGGCATCGAGATGGTCAAGCCATTCATCGACTGGCTGGGACACCGAGGCAAGCGCGGCTTTCTCGGCGAGCACGGCTATCCGGCCGGCAACGCCAGCGCGGAACTGGCGACCAAGCGCATGCTCGCGCACCTGCAGGCCAACAACATCCCCAGCACGCAGTGGTGCTTCGGGCCCGGTTGGCCGGACAACGACGTGCTGGGCATGAGCCGCGACGTCGGCATGGACATCCAGGTGAAGTCCAACATCGCCGCGGTGCAGCCGTACTTCGACGCGCGCCTGTCCAGCTACGTGCCGCCGCCGCCGACGAGCTGACGCGTCGCGCGTGCGTCCGCGGTGATGCCCAACCGCCGGCCGCGGGTTTCCGCGGCCGGCGGAACCGGGCATCATCGTGGCTGGACTCAGGAAGACGTTGCCATGAAAAGGTCGAAGACGACCGCCTTGTTGCTGATGAGCGCCGCGCCGCTGCTGTTCACCGCCTGCGGGCGCGAGCCGGAGGCCAAGGCCCAGGAAGGCCTGTACACCTCGGTGGACGCCTGCGTGGCGCAGACCCACGACATCGCGACCTGCCGCGAGGCCTTCGCACAGGCGCAGAAGCAAGCGGCCGAGCAGGGGCCCAAGTACGCCAGCCGCGAGCAGTGCGCGCAGGACTATGCGCAGGATCGCTGCGTGGAGCAGCGCGACAGCCACGGCCATTCCTTCATCGGGCCGATGATGACCGGCTTCTTCCTGTCGCAGATGCTCAACAACAATCGCGCTGCCGGGTTCAATGCCGCGCCCGCCTACCAGGACCGGCAGAACCAATGGCAGCGGCCGGCGTCCTATTCCGGCGGTGCCGGTGCGGCGGCCGCCAGCGGCACGATGCTGCGCGGCAACCAGACCATGACCCATATCGGCGCCACGCCGAATCGTGCGGTCACCGTCAGCCGCGGCGGTTTCGGCGAATCCGCCGGTGGGCGCGGCTTCGGCAGCTGAGTCCGGCTTTTTCCCTCATCGCACGAGACCCCGCATGAAACGCATCGCGATCGTCGAGCGCGGCGACTGGCGCGCCCAGGCCGCGGAGTACGGTTTCCGCTTCCACACCATCGACGGCCAGCGCTACTGGGACGAACGCGCCTACTACGCGTTCAACCTGCGCCAGATCGAGCGCGATCTGGAAGACCCCAGTGCCGAACTGCACGCGATGGCGATGGGCCTGCTCGACGAGATCGTCGCCAGCGAGGCGCTGATGCAGCGGCTGGCGATCCCGCCGGCGTTCCGCGACTGGATCGCCGACAGCTGGCGGCGCCGCGAGCCGCATCTGTACGGGCGCCTGGACCTGGCCTACGACGGCCGCGGCCCGGCCAAGCTCTACGAACTCAACTACGACACGCCGACCTCGCTGTTCGAGTCGGCGTTCTTCCAGTGGCAGTGGCTGGAGGACCAGCGCGCGCAGGGCCGATTGCCGGACGATGCCGACCAGTTCAACTCCATCCACGAAGCCTTGCTGGAGCGCTTCGCCGCGCTCGCCGGCGGGTTGCCGCCGCCGCTGTACTTCGCCGCGGTGCGCGATTCGGAAGAGGACCAGGGCACGATCGCCTACCTGCGCGACTGCGCCGCGCAGGCCGGCGTCGGCGGCGAGCTGATCGCGATCGAGGACATCGGCCTGTCCAGCGACGGCCGCTACACCGATCTGGACGACACGGTGATCGGCGCGCTGTTCAAGCTGTATCCGCTGGAGGACATGTTCGCCGAGCGTTTCGGCCAGGCGCTGCCGGGCTCGGGCCTGCGCCTGCTGGAGCCGTCGTGGAAGGCGCTGCTCAGCAACAAGGGCATCCTGCCGCTGCTGTGGGAGCGCCATCGCGGCCATCCGAACCTGCTGCCGGCCGCATTCGACGACGGCAGCGCCTTGCCGCCGGGCTGGGTGCGCAAGCCGCTGCATTCGCGCGAGGGCGCCAACATCGTGCTACATCTGGACGATGGCCGCGTGCTCGAGAGCGACGGCCCCTATGCCGGGCCCTACATCCGCCAGCAGGCGCATCCGCTGCCGGCGTTCGAGGGTCGCTACCCGATGGTCGGCAGCTGGATCGTCGGCGACCGCGCCTGCGGCATCGGCATCCGCGAGGACGATGGCCCGATCACCCGCGACAGCGCGCGGTTCCTGCCGCATGCCATCGTCGAGGACGCGCGGCCGAGTGTGCTGTATGCGTGAGTCGGTGTCGCGCGCCGACGCAGCGTCGCCTGAAGCGCCGCGTCGGCATCGAAACCTCGGCGTGCGCTTGGTCGATTACGCCGACCAGGTCGCAGTGCGCTGCCATCGCTGCGGCACGCCGGGCTGGGTGCTGGCGCAGTGGGAACCGTATCGCTGGCAGGCACGCTTCCGTTGCGGGCAGTGCAGCGCTGCGTTGGACAGCGCGGCGGACGACTGGGTGGGAATGGTGCAGTTGGTCGGCCGCCGGGCCTGCGGCCACTGCGGGCATCAGTGGGTGCATGTCTGCGCGGCGTCGGCCGCCGCTGTACCGCCGCCCAAGACCTTGCCCGGCCGCTGCGCGTCGTGTCGCAAGGACTGTGCGGTGGCCGTGCAGCCGCGGCGCGTGCGCGACGGCTCGCCCCACGATCCGCATTTCGGCATGCCGCTGGCGCTGGTCGCGCCGACCCGCGCCGGCCTGCTGTGGGCCTACAACCCGCGCCATCTGCAGGAGCTGCAGGACTACGTGGCGGCGACGCTGCGCGAACGCCGCGGCCTGTTCGGGCGCTCGATGGTGGCGCGGCTGCCGGCGTGGATGAAGCTGGCGCGGCATCGGCCGCTGATGCTTCGGGCGCTGCAGCGTCTGCAGCAGGCCAGTGCGCAGCTGCCGTCGGTGCCTGCGGCGGCAACGTAGCGGCGGCGTCTGCGGTTTCATTCTTCGCCGTGAATGCGGCCGGCGCAGTCGCGCCACGCGCGACGCATGCGAAATGTCTACGATGTGATACTCGTCACGATTGACCGGGCTTGCCCGTCTGACGAAGATCGACATCGGGGAGTGCTGCGGGGGCCGGCATGTCTGCATCTCGTATTCGCGCCAGAGTGCTGGTGCTGCTGGCGTGCGTCGCAGCCAACTGCAGTGCGTGCGCGGTGGTGACGGTCTCCACCGCGCGCGAGGACGTGGTCGTGCGTGGCCTGTTCGGCGCACGCATCGCCACGACGGGATTGGCCCCTGTGGCGATCCGTTCGCGCGGGCTGGGAATTTCGCAGACCCCGCGCGCGTGGACGCTGGGCTGGCACGCCGAAACCGCGATCTATGCTCCCCCGGATGCGGACGCATGCCGCATCGTGCTGATGTCCAATACCGAAGCCGAGGTCCGCCGCCTGCTTGCGATCCTGCAGGCCGGCGGTGGCGATGTGTCTCAGGCCTGCATCGCATCACAGGAGGTGTCACGATGAAAACGTCTCTGGCTTGTTTCTCTGTGCTGCTGTTGGGCGGCTGCGCACATTTGGAGCAGGCGCCGTTGGTCTACGCGTCGAAGACGAGCTTCGGTGTCGATGTTTCCACGGCATCCACCGAAAACCCAGGCATTTCGATGAACCTGGGCTACAAGCAGGTGGATGCGGCCTATGTGCCGGTGGCGGTGGCGAGAAAGTGCAACGACGGCGTTGCCGGTGCCGACTGCAGCAAAAAGGGCTACGAGCTGCTGGTGATCTCCGGCGTCGCCAGAGAGGGCGATTCGGACGCCGACGGGACCAGCGAAGATGCGCGGATCGAAGCGGCCAAGAAGGCATCGACTGACTATGCGAGGGCGCTGTCGGAGGAGACGCTGGCGAAGCAGGCGATGATCGAGGCCGATAGCAAGCTCAAGCAACTGCGCGACAGCTACAGCGCAGCCGCCAAGCGGCAAAGCGCATACGATCAAGCGAAGCTGAAATGGGCGTCGCTGCAGGCAGCGGCGGCGAGCCCGGGCACGGTCGAAGAGGCGGACGTGATCGCCGCGAAGAGCGCCATGGACGCGCTCGCGCCCACTGCCGAAGATCAGGCGATTCTCGCGGGCTTCGCTCAGAGCGAGAACGACCTGCGGCAGAACGCCGCCGCCGTGGCGTCCGAGTACGCCAGCAAGCAAAAAGCGTCGGAGTTGCAGGAAGCCATTCTCAAGTCCGCCAATGCGAAGATCGCGCGCAGCAATCTGGGCGACTCCTATTCCGTGTTTGGCAGCTTCGATGGCACGAGCACCGTCAATGGCAAGGGCTCGGCGTCGATCGGGTTGGGCAAGATGTTCTCGACCGGCGTGGCTGCGCAACGGTTGGCGAGCGGGATATCGACCATGGCCTGCTATGACCTGATCAAGAGCAAGGCACCTGCCGCCGTCGCCGCGGCGGAACTGGAGAAGCTGTTGCAGCACTGCCAGTGAGTGCCGTGGTTTGCGCGGCCGAGCGGTGCGGCGGCCGCGCCGCCACGCGCTACAGCAACCCGTCGCGCTTCACCGCCAGGTAGCGCTCGATCAGGGCGGCAGGCAGTTCCTCGCCGGTGACGTCGAGCACCATCACGCCGTGGCTGCGCAGTGCGTCATGCGCAGCGCTGCGTTGTTGCAGGTAGCGCGCCACCGCGCCGGCCTGCACCGCCTGCGGCAGCTCCTGTGCGTCCTCCGCCAGCGCCTGGTCCAGTTCGCGCTCGCGCAGGCTGGCCACGCACACCAGGTGGCGGCGCTGCAGCAGGCGTACGGCGGCCAGCAGGTCTTCGATGTCCTCGTCGCGCACGTTGCTGACCAGCATCACCAGCGCGCGGCGGCGCTGGCGCAGCGACAGTTCGGTGGCCGCG